>NZ_KV819862.1:200944-302357 GCF_001815235.1 Pseudomonas sp. HMSC065H01
CTCGCCCTCAACGCCGCCATCGAAGCCGCGCGGGCCGGCGAGCAGGGTCGCGGTTTCGCCGTGGTGGCCGACGAGGTGCGGGCGCTTGCGGCGCGCACCCAGGATTCGACCAAGGACATCCAGGCGCGCATCGAGCGCCTCCAGGCCGGGGTGCAGAACGCCGTGCGGGCCATGCAGTCGGGCAGCCTCAAGGCGCGCGACAGCGTCGAGCGCGCCGCCGGGGTCGACGGCGTGCTGGCCGCCACCGGCGACGCGGTGGGGCGGATCAACGACCTCGCCGCGCAGATCGCCTCGGCCTGCGAGGAGCAGAGCCGGGTGATCGACGAAATCGCCCGCAACATCAGCGAGGTGCGCGAGCTTTCCGCCCAGGCGGCGGAACATTCGGAGCAGGGTACCGGGGCCAGCCGCCGGCTGTCCGAGCTGTCCTCGGAACTGGCGCGGCTGGTCGGCCGTTTCCGCGTCTGAAGCGCCGCCGCCTAGCGCGGCGCCAGCCAGATCGCCACGCCGGCCAGTGCCGCCGGGACCAGGAAGACCAGCAGCAGGATCGGCAGTTCTTCGCGCAAGCCGTAGCCGGCGTGCTGGACGCCGACCCACAGGTTGACCAGCGCGACGGCCAGCCAGGTCGGCAGGAACAGGCCGGCAGCGAGCGCCGGCCCGGCATCCCAGAGTTTGCCGAAGAGCAGGAACAGGCCGAGCAGGACGATGCCGCCGGCGATTACCAGGGTCACGTGCATGAAGGGTTTCCGCAGGCAGGCAGCGACCGCCGTGGCGGCCGCTGCGTGGCTCACTTGGTGGAGAAGCCGCCGTTGATGAGGATGGTCTGGCCGGTGATCCACCAGCCTTCGCTGACCAGGTGGCGGATGAACGGCACCACGTCGTCGATGTCGGTCAGGCCGGTTTTGGAGAACGGCGACAAGGCCGCGGCGTTCTTCAGGTAGTCCACCGCATCGGCACCTTCGGCGGGGTAGAAGAAGGGCGTGTCCATGGGGCCCGGGCCGACCGCGGTGACCGAGATGCCGCGCGCGCCGAACTCCTTGGAAGCGGCACGGGTGAAGTGCTCCACCGGCGCCTTGGTGCCGGCATAGGCGGCGTAGTACGGGGTATAGGCGCCAAGCAGGGAGGTCACCAGGGTGCAGATCTTGCCGTTGTCGTTGACGTGCTTGCCGGCTTCGCGCAGGAAGAAGAACGCAGACTTGGAATTGACCGCGCTCATCTCGTCGTATTCGGTCTCGCTGATCTCGGTGATGGGTTTCTTCAGCACCTTGCCGACGGTGTTGATGGCGATGTCCGGCTTGCCCACCGCGGCGATGGCGTCGGCGAACAGCTTTTCCATGGCCGCGGCGCTGGTGAGATCGCCCTGCAGCGCTACCGCCTTGGCTCCGGCTGCCTGCAGCGCGGCGACGGTGGCGTCGGCATCGGCCTTGCTCGCGGCGCTGTTGTAGTGGATGGCGATCGCCTTCGCGCCGTGGGCGGCGAGATCACGGGCGATCAGCCCGCCCAGGTTCTTGGCGCCGCCGGTGATGAGGACGGTCTTGCCTTTGATGGAGTGGTCGACCATGGGGTGTTTCTCCTGCGGTGAGTGGAGAACCCAGTCTAGGGAGGGCGGCCTTGCGGAGTAATCGCGGCGGCCTGGATAGATTGTCCAGAAACGCCGATCAATTCCCGCCTCCGGAGGAGCGCAGCCGCCTGCACGAATCTTCTAGAACCCCGGGACGGGCGCGTTATAGTCGCGGCGACGAAACCAACGAGTGGGAAGACCTGACGCACGATGGGGAGCCGAGACTGGATCGACCTGGCCCGCGACGCCGAGACCGGGATCGAGACCCTGCGCGCCCATTTCGAGGGCCACGCCTACGATCCGCACTGGCACGACAGCTACCTGATCGGCTACACCGAGATCGGCGTGCAGCAATTCAACTGCCGCCGACGCCGACACGACAGCACCGCCGGCCAGGTATTCCTGGTCGAACCGGGGGAGATCCACGACGGTCGCGCGCCGATCGCCGGCGGCTTCACCTACTCGATGCTGTACCTGCAGCCGGACTGGCTGCGGCGCGAACTGCGGGCGACCTTCGACGATGCGCCCAGCGACCGCGACCCCGGCTTCCACGCCAACCTCACCGAAGACCCGCGCCTGACCCTGGCCATCGCCCAGGCCTTCCGCGTCCTGCATGGCCGCGAGCTGCGACTGCTGCGGCAGACCGCCCTGGAGCTGGTGCTGGAGCGGCTGCGCGTGCACCTCGGCTGGCGCGAGGCGAAGCCATTCGATCCACGCCTGCCGCTGGTGGCGCAGAAAGCCCGCGACTACCTGCATGCGCACTTCTACGAGGACATCGGCCTGGACGAGCTGGCCAGCGCCTGCGGCACCGACCGCTTCCGCCTGAACCGTGCATTCAAGGCCGCCTACGGCTTGCCACCCTACGCCTACCTGGTCCAGTTGCGGCTGGCCAAGGCGCGGCAGATGCTCGCTGTCGGCGGGCAACCGGCGGACCTCGCCAGCGCCCTCGGCTTCGCCGACCAGAGCCATCTCGGCCGCTGGTTCCGGCGCGCCTACGGGATGACTCCGGCGGCCTACCGCAGGCAGTGCACCCAGCTTCCAGACTGAGGCCCGGTGCGCCGCCAGGATGAAGGCTCCCCCGCCACAGGAGCCCGTCCATGCAATCCCTCGTGCCCTTCCTGCTGTTCGCCGTCGTCGCCTCGATCACCCCCGGACCGACCAACATCCTGGTCCTGAGCAACAGCCAGCGCCACGGCCTGGCCGCCGCCTGGCCGATCGTGCTCGGCGCCTGCGCGGCGGTGGCGGCGCTGATCCTGCTGCTCGGGCTCGGCCTGGGCGAGCTGCTGCGGCGCCACCCGTTGCTCCAGCAGGGGCTCGCCTGGCTTGGCGTCGGCTGGCTCAGCTACCTGGCCTGGAGCCTGTTCCGCAGCGCGGGCGGCATCGACGGCGCGGAGCCGCCGCGGCGCCTCGGCGTGCTCGGCGGCGCGGCGTTGCAACTGGTCAATCCCAAGGCCTGGATGATGGCCCTCGCCGCGCTGGCACTGTTCGCCGGGGAAGGCGCCGGACAGGCCGGGCGGATCGGCCTGCTGGCATTGCTGTTCTTCCTGGTTTCGCTGCCGTGCCTGGCCAGTTGGGCCTTGCTCGGCGTCGGCAGCGCGCGGCTGCTGCGCTCGCCGTCGCTGATGAAACGCTTCAACCAGGGCATGGCGCTGTTGTTGCTGGCATCGGCCTGGGCCGCCCTGCTGCTCTGAGGCGGTCCGGTAGCTTCCTGACAAACCTGTGGGTTGGTACGCCGGGCCCGGGTTGGCTATGGTGGGACGATCCGTAGCCATGGCGCGGTCGCCGTCAGCACGCCGCGCAAGGAACCTCCATGTTGAAACCCGACATCACTGCCTTCTTCGACCCGGCCACCTCCACCTACAGCTACGTGGTGCGCGACCCGTCCAGCCGCGCCTGCGCCATCGTCGACCCGGTGCTCGACTACGACCCGGCCGCCGGGCGCACCAGCCATGCCAGCGCCGAACGCCTGATCGCCCATGTTCGCCAGCACGACCTGCAGGTGGAATGGCTGCTGGAGACCCACGTGCACGCCGACCACCTGTCGGCGGCCATCTTCCTGCAGCGCGAACTGGGCGGGTGCCTGGCCATCGGCGCGCGAATCACCCAGGTGCAGGCGAAATTCTCCGGCCTGTTCAACCTCGGCGAGGCGTTCCCGGTGGACGGCCGCCAGTTCGAGCACCTGTTCGAGGACGGCGAGTCGTTCCGCATCGGCGCCCTGGAATGCCGCGCGCTGCATACCCCGGGGCATACCCCGGCGTGCATGACCTACCTGGTCGGCGACAGCGCCTTCGTCGGCGATACCCTGTTCATGCCCGACTACGGCACCGCCCGCTGCGATTTTCCCGGCGGCGACGCGCGCCAGCTGTATCGCTCGATCCAGCGCCTGTTCGCGCTACCCGACGCGACCCGCCTGTTCATGTGCCACGACTACACGGCTCCCGGCCGCGACGAGCACCGCTGCGAAACCAGCGTCGGCGAGCAGCGCCGGCACAACGTGCACGTCCGCGAAGGCGTCGACGAGGAGGCGTTCGTCGCCATGCGCCAGCAGCGCGATGCCACCCTCGGCATGCCAACCCTGATGCTGCCGGCGATCCAGGTCAACATGCGCGGCGGCAACCTGCCGCCGGTGGAAGGCAACGGGGTGCGTTACCTGAAGATCCCGCTGGATCTGTTCTGATCAGCTGCGGCGACGCAGCAGGAGAATGAAGAACAGCCCGCCGATGGCCGCGGTGGCGATGCCGATGGGCAGGTCCTGGGGGGCGATCAGGGTGCGCGCGGCGACATCCATCCAGACCAGGAACAGCGCGCCGAGCAGGGCGCACACCGGCAGCAGTCGGCGGTGCTCGGCACCCACCAGCAGGCGCGCGGCGTGCGGCAGCATGAGACCGACGAAGCCGATGGCGCCGCTCACCGAGACCAGCACGCCGGTCAGCAGCGAGCAGCAGACGAAGACCCACAGGCGTACGCGACGGGCGTCCAGGCCGAGGGTCACGGCGGTCTGTTCGCCGGCCATCAGCGCGTTCAGCGCACGGCCCAGCCCGAGCAGTACCAGCAGGCCGCCGGCCACGCACAGCGCCGGCAGCCAGATCAACGACCAGCGCGCCAGGCCGAGGCCGCCGAGCATCCAGAACAGCACAGAGGAGGCGGCGCGGTGGTCGCCGAGGAACAGCAGCAGGTTGGCCAGCGCCAGGAGCACGAACGACACCGCGACCCCCGCCAGCAACAGCCGGTCGCTGCCCAGGCGGCCGCCGCGACTGGCCACGCCGAGCACCAGCAGCATGCTGCCGAGGGCGCCGAGGAAGGCCGCCAGCGGCAGGGTCAGCAGGCCGATCACCTCGCCGATGTAGAGCACCACCAACACCGCGCCGAGGGTCGCGCCGGAGGTGGCGCCGAGCAGGTGCGGATCGGCCAGCGGATTGCGCGTGACCGCCTGCAGGGCCGCTCCCACCAGCGCCAGGCCGGCGCCGATGCAGGCGCCGAGCAGTACCCGTGGGGCGCGGATCAGCCAGACGATGTGCTCCTGGCCGGCGCTCCAGGCACCGGGCTCCGCCGCCACGCCGAACAGGCGCTGGAGGACGATGCGGCCGACCAGGCCGCTGTCCAGTCGCGCCGGACCGAAGCCGAGGGCGACCACGCAGGACAGGCCGAGCAACATGACCAGGCTGCCCAGCAACAGGCAATAGGCGCGAGGGCTGCGGAACAGGGTCATGGACGTGGCGCCCGAGGGTGGAGGCCGGCGACCAGGGTTTCTATCGCCGCGGCGTTGCCGATGCCCGGCGTGGCCTGGTTATAGGGCAGGACGATGAAGCGTCGCTCGCGGATCGCGGTCAGGCTGCGCAGCGCCGGGTTCTCTTCGAGGAAGCGCTGCTTCTGCGCGGCGCTGGTCTCGCCGTAGTCGACGATGACGATGACCTGCGGATCGCGGGCGACCACGCTTTCCCAGTTGACCTGGGTCCAGCTGGCCGCCACGTCGTCGGTCACGCTGCGGCCGCCGGCGGCCTCGATCAGCGCCTGCGGCATGCCCAGGCGGCCAGAGGTGAAGGGGCGGTCCTCGCCGCTGTCGTAGAGGAACACCCGCGGCGCCTCGGCGTTCGCCGGGATGCCGGCGCGGGCGCGCTCGATGCGTGCCTGGAGGCTGGCGACCAGGCGCTCGGCGCGCGGTTCGACGTCGAAGATCCGTCCCAGGTTGCGCAGGTCGCGGTACAGCTCGTCGAGGCTGGCGCGGCGCGGCTCGCCGATCTGCGCGCAGGATTCGCTCAGCTCGTAGACCTTCACCCCCAGCGGCTCCAGGCTGGCCGGAGTGAGGTCGCCGCCGACGCGCATGCCGTAGCCCCAACCGGCGAAGAAGAAGTCGGCGTCGACATCGAGCAGGGTTTCCGCCGTGGGGTAGCGCGCCACCAGCTCGGGCAGCGGCTTGAGCGCGGCGATCAATCCGGGATCGGCATTCTTCCACCAGCCGCTGATGCCGGTATAGCCGACCATGCGCGTCTGCAGACCGAGGGCGACCATCATCTCGGTGAGGTTGATGTCGTGGCTGACCGCGCGCGACGGCGCGCGCTCGAACGTCACTTCGCGCTCGCAACTGCGCACGCTGAGCGGGTAGCGCTCGGCCAGCGCGGCATCGGCGCAGGCGAGCAGGGCGCCGAGCAGCAGGTGGTGCAGGAGCGGGTGCTTCATGCTTGGGTAATCCAGGTCAGGCGCGGGTGGTCGGCGAGGGGGTGGCGGTCGACCAGGGCGCGGACGCCGAACACCCGCCACAGCAGGTCGGCGTCGAGCACCTCGGTCGGCGTGCCCTGGGCGACGATGCGCCCGCCGTCGAGCACGTAGAGGCGGTCGCAGAAGGCCGCCGCCAGGTTGAGGTCGTGGAAGCTCGCCAGGGTGCTCAGGCCGAGGCCGCGCAGCAGGCGCAGAAGCTCCAGCTGGTAGCGCGGGTCGAGGTGGTTGGTCGGTTCGTCGAGGATCAGCAGGCGCGGTTCCTGGACCAGCGCGCGAGCCAGCAGGGCGCGCTGCTTCTCGCCACCGGAGAGGCTGGCGAAGGGGCTCGCGGCACGCCCTTCGAGACCGACCTGGAGCAGCGCCTGGCGGACCCGCTGGCGGTCGTCCGCGCCGTGGCCGTCGAACAGGCCCTTGTGCGGCGTGCGGCCCATGGCGACCACGTCCTCGACGGCGAGGCCGAAGTCCTCGGGGAATTCCTGCAACACCACCGCGATGCGCCGGGCGGCCCAGCGCGGCGGCTGGCGCCAGAGGTCGTCGCCGTCGAGCACCACCCGGCCGCGCTGCGGTCGCGCATAGCGGAAGGCGCAGCGCAGCAGGCTGGTCTTGCCGCTGCCGTTGGGGCCGATCAGGCCGACGAAGCTGCCGGCCGGGACTTCCAGGTGCACGCCGCGCAGCAACTCGGTGGAGGCGTCGGGCGACCAGTGCAGGGCATCGAGGTGAAGGGACGACATGGCTACTCGCAGGTCCGGTGGTTCAGCAGAGACGATTGCCGCGGTGCCGCCTTCAGAAACTGAAGTCGGCGGTGACGTTGAACGAGCGCGGCTGGCCCATGATCCATTGCTGGCCGTTGTTGTTGTCAGCCAGGGCGTACTGGCGGTCGAACAGGTTGTACAGCTCAAGGCCGAGGGTCAGGTCCGGCCGTACCCGCCAGCCCAGGTTGGCGTCGACCACCGTGTAGCCGGGCAGGCTGGCCTGGTTGGCGGCGTCGGCGTAGCGCCGGTCGACGTAGCGCAGCCCGGCGCCGACGCGCAGGGTATCGGCGAAGGACTTGTCCAGCCAGAGGTTGGCGGTGCGCCGTGGCACGTTCCTGGGGCGGTTGCCGTTGCGCGAGTAGGTCTGCTTGTCGATCGTTTCGTCGAAGTCGTCGTATTCGGCACGCACCAGCGCGGCGTTCGCCGACAGCCGCCAGTCCTGGGCCAGGTTCAGTTCCAGGCTGGCCTCCAGGCCGTCCGAACTCTGCTGGCCGACCTGCTGCGCGTCGTGCGGCGGCAGCGGGTTGGCGCTGAGCAGCTTCTTCTTGACGATATGGTAGGCGGCCAGGGTCCATTCGCCGCGACCGTCCGGGAACAGCTGCTTGAGGCCGACCTCGGTCTGCTTCGAGTGGGTCAGGTCCATCTGCTGCTGGGCCGCGTTGAGGGTGATCAGGTTGCTCACGCCGTCCTCGCTGGTGGAGTACTGGCCGTACAGCGACAGTTCCGGGGTCAGCGCGAAGACCAGCCCGGCGCGCCAGTTGCCGCCCTGCAGGCTGCGGTCGCTGCGGGTGCCGGCGCGCAGGTCGTCGCGGTCGATATGGTTCTGGTCGCGGCGCACCCCGGTCACCAGCGACAGGCGCTCGTTGAGCTGCAGGCGGTTCTCGGCGAACAGGGCGAAGGTGCGGGTCTGGCTGCGCGAGTGCGGCCGGTAGGGCGAGCGGCTTTCGAAGTAGCCGGGCGCGGGATGCCAGGGGTCGATGTAGTCGCCGCCGACATCGGTATAGGGCGAGTTGTTGCTCAGGCGGAAGCGGATGCGGTTGTACTCGGCGCCGACCAGGGTGCGGCTGTCGAGGCCGAACAGGGCGTGCTGGAAGGCGAAGGTCTGGCGGTCGCCGATCTGCTCCTGCTCGTGGCTGATGCGCAGGTAGTCCCTGCGCAACAGCTCTTCGCGCGGGATGTCCCATTCGTAGGTTTCGGCGTTGCGCCAGTGGCGGCGGGCCTTGATGTAGTACAACTGGTTGCTCGCGGTGACGCTGTCGGAAAGGCTCCAGTCGCTGGTCAGGCGGGTCCACTGGTCGTTGTAGCGCTGCACGTCGTTGCGCACGTTGTAGTTCTTCTCGCGCAGGCGCTTGTGGTACTTGCCGCCGACCAGCGGGGTGCCGAAGTCGTTCATCGGCTCCTGGTCGCCATAGTCGTGGGCGAGGGTGAAGGCCAGATCGTCGCTGGCCTGCCAGCGCAGCGCCGCGCTGATGCCCAGGTTGCGCGAGTCGCCACGGTCGATCCAGCCGTGGCTCTGCTGCTGGTTCAGGTTGAGCCGGTAGCTGAGGCTGTCGGTCAGCGAGCCGCCGCTGTCCAGGGCCAACTGGCGGTTGTCGTAGGAGCCGTAGCCGAGGCGCAGGTGGTTGCGGATCTCGCCGGCGAAAGGCTTCTTCGGCACCACGTTGATCACCGCGCCGGTGGCGCCTTCGCCGTACAGCACCGAGGCCGGGCCGCGGATCACGTCGATGCGCTCGACCATCCACGGATCGCTGGGGAAGTTCACCGTGCCCATGCCGGTGTACAGGCGCGTGCCGTCGAACAGTTGCATCACCGATGCATGGCCGCTGAAGCCGCGCGCCGAGAGGCCGGTACCGCCATCTCCGGGGGTGCCGATGAAGCTGATGCCGGGGCTGCGGGTAACGGCGGCCTGGACGCTGGGGTTGTTGCGCCGGCGAACTTCCTCGCCGCTGATGCTGCTGGTGCTCGCCGGGGTGTCCAGGGCGCTGAGGCCCAGGCGCGAACCGGCACTGACCGGAGTGGCGAGGTCGATGTGGTCGAGTTCGGCGGGATCCTGGCGAACGCTGACCAACTGGCTGGGCAGGGCGAGGGCGGCTTCCTCGGTTTCGGCGAGGGCGGGCGGTACCAGCAGCAGGCTGGTGGAGAGGCCGAGGGCGAAAGGCTCGGTGCGCAAACGGCTGAAGCGGGGCATGGGCGTTCCATCTCATGGCCGGGCAGGACGGAACGCGCAGGAAATCGCAGGCGCGACAGCGCCTCGAACAACCGGCTCGCTCCCGCCCACCGCGGGTGTGCCAACAGGGCGTTGCAGGCCGGTCTCCGGGCTTGCGAGGGTCGTGAAATCCTCGCCTTCCCATGCTGGAGCACAGTGGCCTGAAGAGGATTTCGCTCGCTTACCGTTGCGGGGGCAGCGCCGGACTGATCACCGAAGTGACGCACCGGCTTCCCGTTTCACCTCCTGCGCGGCGGCAGGAGGCACCTGGAACGGGCCGGATGGGAACATCCGCACCGTTTCCAGTCAAGCCTTGAACGATCTGGATTGAATAAAATGTTATACTATAACAATTCGCTTGTGCAGTCTTTCTTCGCCGGTCCCCACGCCCTGGCGCAGCTTCCCGGGTCATCACATTTTCTTCACGCCGGCCTGCTATGCTGCCGGCCTTCCTTGGGGAGTAGCCTGCCGTCACCCGTTGACGGCGCGCTGGTCAACATTCTTGGCAACCTGCCATGGCCAGCGCATCCAACCGGATTGGTGAGACCAACGACATTCCTGCGCCGAAGCCGGGCCGCGGGGTCATGTCGTTGACTCATGCCCGGCTGGAGTATCCGCGTGAATCCCGTTTCCCTGATCTTCCTCGCCTTCGCCATGTCCACCGATGCCTTCGCCGCGGCCATCGGCAAGGGCTCCAGCCTGGATCGGCCGCGCCTGTCGGAGGCGTTGCGCACCGGGATAATCTTCGGCGTGATCGAGGCCATCACCCCTCTGGTCGGCTGGCTGCTTGGCCAGGCCGCCAGCCAGTTCGTCGCCGACTGGGATCACTGGATCGCCTTCGCCCTGCTGGTGCTGCTCGGCCTGCACATGATCCACAACGGCCTGCGCGCGGATCATGCGACGGAACAGGAAAAGCCCGGCCAGCATTCGTTCTGGATTCTCGCGGTGACGGCGCTGGCCACCAGCATCGACGCGCTGGCGGTGGGCGTCGGCCTGGCCTTTGTCGACGTCAACATCTTCCTCGCCGCCGGTGCCATCGGCCTGGCCACCATGACCATGGTCACCCTCGGCACCATGCTCGGCCGGGCGCTCGGCGCAGTGACCGGCAAGCGCGCGGAGATGGTCGGCGGGGTGGTGCTGATCCTGGTCGGCGCGACCATTCTCTACGAGCATCTCAGCGCGGCGTGAGCGGCGCCGGAGATGGAGGCGGGACAGGTCGCGGCGAGTGGGTGGGCGTTCGCTTCAGGCGCTTTCCCAATCGCGGATCGCCGTCAGCAGCGCCTCGCCGTCGGCGAACTCGCGGTCCGCCGGCGGCAGCGCCGGACGCGCCAGGACCAGCACCGGCAGGCCCATTTCCCGCGCCACCTGGAGCTTCGGCTCGGTGGCCTGGCTACCGCTGTTCTTGCTCACCAGCACGTCGCAGGCGAGGCGCTCGAACAACGCCCGTTCGCCATCCAGGCTGAACGGCCCGCGCGCGCCGATCACCTCGGCGCGCGGCGCGGCCGGCTGGCCTTGCAGGCAGCGCACGGTCCAGTGCTGGTGCGGCGGGACCTGGCCGAGATGCTCCAGCGGTTCGCGGCCGAGGGTGAACAGCGGACGGCGGAAGGGTGCGAGGGCGGCGATCAGCTCGCGCCAGTCGGCTACCTCGCGCCAGTCGTCGCCGGGCCCGGCCTGCCAGCCGGGCCGGCGCAGCGCCCAGCAGGGCACTCCGGCCAGTCGCGCGGCGCGCACGGCGTTCTGGCTGATCCGTGCGGCGTAGGGGTGGGTGGCGTCCACCAGCAGGTCGAAGCCCTGCTCGTCGATGAACGCCGCCAGCCCTTCGGCGCCGCCGTAGCCGCCGACCCGGACCCGGCAGGCCAGGTCGCCGGGCACCTTGCCCAGCCCGGCGAGGCTGTAGAGATGCGCCGGACCGAGCCGGCGGGCGAGGGCCAGGGCCTCACCGATCCCGCCGAGCAGCAACAGGCGCTTCATCGGCGCTCCTCGCAGGCCTGGCCGACCAGGTTGCCCTGGCGGTCGATGGCGAAGACTTCCAGCGCCACCTCGGTGGGCACGATGCCGCGGGCGAAGCGCAGGGCGTGGGCGCAGACCGCATCGCCCAGGGCCACGCCTTCGGCGTGTGCCTGGGCCAGCGCCTGCTGGCTGGTGTTGGCGGCGCGCATGCTGTCCTGTAGCGCGGTGCTGGCACCGAGCGCGGCGGCCCAGCCGGCCAATTGCGGCAGGTCGATGCTGGAATGGCGGCTGTGCAGGTCGAGGTGGCCGCCGGCGAGCTTGCTGATCTTGCCGAAGCCGCCGCACAGGCTGAGCTTTTCCACCGGCGCCCTGCGCAGGTGCTTGAGCACCGCGCCGGCGAAGTCGCCCATCTCGATCAGGGCGATCTCCGGCAGTGCATAGCGCCGGCGCATGGCGTCCTCGCTGGCGTTGCCGGTACAGGCGGCGATGTGACGGACGCCGTTGGCGCGAGCGACATCGATGCCCTGATGGATCGAGGCGATATAGGCCGAGCAGGAGAACGGCCGGACGATGCCGCTGGTGCCGAGGATCGACAGCCCGCCGAGGATGCCCAGGCGCGGGTTCATGGTCTTCAGCGCCAGCTCGGCGCCGCCCTCCACGCCGATGGCGACCTCGAAGCCGCCGGCGTAGCCCCGTTCGGCGGCGAGCTGGGCGAGGTGGCGTTCGATCATCTGTCGCGGCACCGGATTGATCGCCGGCTCGCCGACCGCCAGGGTCAGCCCCGGGCGGGTCACCGTACCGACCCCGGGGCCGGCATGGAAGCGCACGCCAGGCTCGGCGCTCAGGCGCACCCGGGCGAACACCAGGGCGCCATGGGTGACGTCGGGATCGTCGCCGGCATCCTTGAGGGTGCCGGCTTCCGCGCCGTTTTCCCAGGCGCGGCAGAATTCCAGGCGCATCAGCACCTGCTGGCCCTTGGGCAGGACGATCTGCACCGCGTCGCTGATCGTGCCGCCCAGCAGCAGGCGCGCCGCCGCCAGGCTGGTGGCGGTGGCGCAACTGCCGGTGGTGTAGCCACTGCGCAACGGCGCGGGCTGCTCGGGGGTTTCCTCACGCATCGCGGGGAGGCTTCCTGGCGGCGGGCTTGCGCAATTCCAGCAGGGTGATCGGCAAGGCCTGGCGCCAGGTGTCGAAACCGCCCAGCGGTCGCGCGTGGGCGACGCCGAGGCGGGTGAGGTCGCCACCCAGGCGTTGCTGCCAGTCGAGCAGCACCCGTTCGCTCTGCAGGGTGACCGCGTTGGCGAGCAGGCGGCCGCCGGGCCGCAGGCGCTCCCAGCAGGTTTCCAGCACGCCCTCGGCGGTGACTCCGCCGCCGATGAAGATGGCGTCCGGCTCGGGCAGTTCCAGCAGCGCCTCCGGGGCGCTGCCGGCGACCAGGTGCAGGGTCGGTACGCCGAGGGCGTCGCGGTTGTGGCGGATATGTTCCTGGCGCTCGTCGTTGGCTTCGATGGCGATCGCCCGGCAACTGGGGTGCGCGCGCATCCATTCGATGCCGATGGAGCCGCAACCGGCACCGACGTCCCAGAGCAGCTCGCCGGGGCAGGGCGCCAGGCGCGCCAGGGTCACGGCGCGGACGTCGCGCTTGGTCAACTGGCCGTCGTGACGATAGGCTTCGTCGGCCAGGCCCGGGGTCAGCGGCAGGCGCACGGCGCCGGCGCCGGCGCGGCATTCCACCGCCACCAGGTTGAGATCGGCGGCGCGCGGCAGCGACCAGTCGCCGGCGAGGCCGTCGAGACGGCGCTCGAGCGGCCCGCCGAGGTGTTCCAGCACGCTCAGGCGACTGGCGCCGAAGCCACGGGCGTTCAACAGGCGGGCGATGGCGGCCGGGCTGTCGCCGTCGTTGCTCAGGACCAGCAGGCGCCGGCCGTCGTGGACCTGTGCCTGCAGCGCCGCCAGCGGGCGCGCCACCAGCGACAGGCAGGCGACCTCCTGCAGGGCCCAGCCGAGGCGGGCGGCGGCCAGCGAGAGGGAGGAGGGCGCCGGCAGGACCCGCAGTTCGGTCGCCGGCAGTTGCCGGGCGAGACTGGCGCCGACGCCGAACAGCATCGGGTCGCCGCTGGCCAGCACGCAGGTCGGCTGGCCGCGCCGGGCCAGCAATGGTTCCAGGGAGAACGGCGTCGGCCAGGTTTCGCGGGCGGCGCCGATGCACGGCGGCAGCAGTTCCAGCTGGCGCGCCGCGCCGACGATCCGGCTGGCTTGCAGCAGGGCACGCCGGGCCTGCTTGCCGAGGCCGGGATAACCGTCCTCGCCGATGCCCACCAGGGTCAGCCAGGGCGGCGTCGAGTCTGCCGATGACACGGTTCCGATACTCCTGAAATGCGTCTGTGAAGGGCCCGCGACGGCTTCCGGACGGAATGGGTTTTCCCGGCCCCGGGCTGGGCGGCATAATAGCGCGTTCGTCGGTGCCCGGCCCTTTCGCGTTAGCGCGGGGCCAACGAGGGCCGAAGAGGGAACACGGAGCCGCGGTCTTTTCGAAGCCCGGGCCTAGCCGTGGCTGCCCCCGCAACTGTATGCAGCCTGTATTCGCGCCATTCGCCACTGGATTACCGGGAAGGCGGCGCGAAGCGGAGGTTCCTCCCCAGGGTGGAACGCCGGGCTGCGAGCCAGGAGACCTGCCGCCGAAACCAGTCGCGAGTGCCAACATCGGGCGGGGTGTACCGATGCCGTGGTCTGTCCCTGGGGGACAGCGGTGCGGTCGCCGCGACGCCGATTCGAGTAGCGTTTTTGAACGACGACCAGACCCCGGCGCCCCTGCCCGTACCACGTCCGTCGCCCTGTCCCGGCCTGCTGCGTATCGTCCAGGCGCTGGACGGCGGCATCTGCCGCATCAAGCTCGACGCCGGTCGCCTGGACGCCGCCCAGGCACGCGCCGTGGCGGCCGCGGCGCGGGATTGCGCCAGCGGCGTGATCGAGGCGACCAACCGTTCCAACCTGCAATTGCGTGGCGTCCGCCGCGGCGAGGAAGAGCGGCTCGTCCGCCGCCTGCTGGACGCCGGCCTCGGTCCCCGGCATGGGTCCCTGGCCGGCGCCGACGACGTGCGCAACCTGATGCTCAGCCCGGCCGCCGGGCTCGATCCGCACCTGTCGCTGGACGTGCGCCCGCTGGCCACGCGGTTGCTGCTGCGGCTCCAGGCGGACAGCCGCTACCACGCGCTGTCGGCCAAGTTCGCCATCCAGCTGGACGGCGGCGAAGACCTGGCGATGCTCGAACATCCCCATGACATCTGGTTCTCGCCGATGCCCGCGGCGCCGACCGCGACGCTGGTCTTCGGACTCGCCGGCTGCCCGGCCCGCGACCGCCCCCTGGCGGCGTTGCCGGCGGAGCGGGGCGAGTCCCTGGTGCTGGCGCTGCTCGACCTGTTCCTCGAACGCGCCCAGCCGCAACAGACGCGGATGCGCCACCTGTTGCAGGAGCTGGCCGGAGAACCCTTGCTGGAGGCCTTGCAGGCGCGCCTGGATTTCCCTCTGCGGCGTGACGAGCGGGTGGCGGCCTGGCAGCGTCCGCCGGGGCGTGCGTGGAGTCATCTCGGCGTCCAGCCACAACGCCAGCCGGGCCTGGTGATGGTCGGCGCGGCGGCGCCGCTCGGCCGGCTCGACAGCGCTTGCCTGGAAGGCCTGGCCGAGCTGGTCGAACGCCATGGCGACGGCAGCCTGCGCCTGACCCCCTGGCAAGGCGTGCTCCTGCCGAACCTGGCGCACGCCGAGGCCGACCAGGCGCTGCTCGGCCTGCGCGGACTCGGCCTGCTGACCGAGCCCGATGCGCCGTTGGCGCGGCTGATCGCCTGCAGCGGTTCCAGCGCCTGCGCCAGGGGCCTGGCCGACACCAAGGGCGACGCCTTGCGCCTGGCCGAACGCCTCGGCCCGCGCAGCGACCTGCCGCAACTGCACCTGTGCGGCTGCGAACGGTCCTGCGCCGCCGCCCACCGCGCGCCGCTCACCCTGCTGGCGCGCAGCGGCGGGTTCTACGACCTGTACCGGCACGACCCATGCCACCCCGGATTCGGCCAGTTGCTGGCCAGCCGCCTGACTTTCGCCACGGCCGCCGACTACCTGGCGGCCCTGCCTTCCCAGCCCACTTCCGGAAAACCCGCATGATTGACTACATCCGCGATGGCCAGGCGATCTATCGCCAGTCGTTCGCCACCATCCGCGCCGAAGCGAACCTCGCCGGCATCCCGGCCGACCTCGAAAAGCTCGCGGTCAGGGTGATCCACGCCTGCGGCATGGTCGACGTGGTCGACGACCTGCGCTTCTCGCCCGGCGCCGGCGCCGCCGGCCGCGCCGCGCTGGCCGCCGGCGCGGCGATCCTCTGCGACGCGCGGATGGTCGCCGAAGGCGTGACCCGCTCGCGGCTGCCCGCCGCCAACCGGGTGATCTGCACCCTCAACGAAGCGGACGTGCCGGCGCTCGCCACGGAACTCGGCAATACCCGCTCGGCGGTGGCCCTGGAGCACTGGCGCGAGCACCTGGAGGGCAGCGTGGTGGTGATCGGCAACGCGCCGACCGCGCTGTTCTACCTGCTGGAAATGCTCGACGCCGGCGCGCCGAAACCGGCGCTGATCCTGGGCTTCCCGGTCGGCTTCGTCGGCGCCGCGGAATCCAAGGAGATGCTCGCCGCCGATAGCCGCGGGGTGCCCTACGTGATCGTCCGCGGTCGCCGTGGCGGCAGCGCCATGGCCGCCGCGGCGGTGAACGCCCTGGCTACGGAGCGCGAATGATGAGTGTCGTGAAGGGCCGCCTGCTGGGCCTGGGCGTCGGGCCCGGCGATCCCGAACTGATCACCCTCAAGGCCCTGCGCCTGCTGCGCGCGGCGCCGGTGGTCGGCTATTTCGTGGCCAAGGGCAAGAAGGGCAACGCCTTCGGCATCATCGAGGCGCACCTGGACCAGGCTCAGGTGCGCCTGCCGCTGGTCTACCCGGTGACCACCGAGAAGCTGGAACCGCCGCTGTGCTACGAGACCATCATCAGCGATTTCTACGACACCGCCGCCGAACAGCTGGCCGCGCACCTGGACGCCGGCCGCGACGTGGCGGTGATCTGCGAGGGCGACCCGTTCTTCTACGGTTCCTACATGTACCTGCACGACCGCCTGGCGACGCGCTACGAAAGCGAAGTGGTGCCTGGCGTCTGCTCGATGCTCGGCGGCGCGGCGGTGCTCGGTGCGCCGCTGGTGTACCGCAACCAGAGCCTCTCGGTGCTCTCCGGAGTGCTGCCCGAGGAGGAGTTGCGCCGGCGCCTGGCGGATGCCGACGCGGCGGTGGTGATGAAGCTCGGCCGCAATTTCGACAAGGTCCGCCGCGTGCTGGTCGAGCTTGGCCTCGAGCGCCGCGCGCTGTACGTCGAGCGGGCGACCATGGCCAACCAGCGGATCGTGCCGTTGGAACGGGTGGAGCCGATGGCCTCGCCGTACTTCTCGCTGATCGTCGTTCCCGGCGACAAGTGGCAGGGAGGGGCCGGTGGTGAGTGACGCCCAGCAGGTTCCGGCCATCGTCATCCTCGGCCAGGGCGCGCTGGATACCGCGCGGCGGGTCCAGGCGCGCTATCCCGGGGCGCTGGTCCACGGGCTCGCCGGGCGGGTCGAGGCCGACCGTTCCTATACGGACTTCGGCGACACCCTGCGCGAACTGTATTGCGCCGACCGCCCGATCGTCGCCCTGTGCGCCGCCGGCATCGTCATTCGCAGCCTGGCGCCGTTGTTGCAACGCAAGGGAGCGGAGCCGCCGGTGCTGGCCCTGGCCGAGGACGGCAGCGCGGTGGTGCCGCTGCTCGGCGGGCTGGCCGGGGTCAACCGGCTGGCGCGGGAAATCGGCGAGGTGCTGGCCGTGGCGCCGGCGATCACCACCAGCGGCGAGCTGCGCTTCGGCACCTGCGTGCTCAACCCGCCCGCCGGTTATGTCCTGGCCGACCTGGAGCAGGGCAAGCGCTTCGTTGCCGATTTGCTCGGTGGCCAGCCGGTGCGCGTCGAGGGTGCCGCCGACTGGCTCGACGCGGCCCGTTTGCCGCGCGACCCGGAGGCAGCGCTGGCGATTCACGTGACGCCCTCGGCGCGTGCGCCGCGGGCCGAGGAACTGCTGATCCATCCGCGCTGCGTGCTGGCGGCGCTCGAACCTGCCGACGCGGCGGCGGACGCGGTGCGCCAGGCGCTGGTCGATGCCGGCCTGGCCGCGGCGGCGCTCGGCGGCTTGCTGGCCGACAGCGCGCGGATGGCCGATCCGCGCCTGCAGGCCGCCGCCGATGCGCTCGGCGTACCGCTGCGCTTCCTGCCGCAGACCGATCCCGCTGCGCGCCTGCGCCAGGCCTTGCCCGCCGCCGAGCAGGTCGGCGACCGACTGGCGGTGGCCGCCGCGCCCTTGGCGATGGACCGCATCGGCCAGCGTCGCGGCCGACTCACAGTGATCGGCCTGGGGCCCGGCTGCGCCGAGCTGATGGTGCCTGCGGCGCGGCGGGCACTGGACGAGGCCGAGGACATCCTCGGCTACCAGACCTACGTCGACATGGCCGGACCCTTCCGCGCCGGACAGGTGCTGCATGGCAGCGACAACCGCGAGGAATTGCAGCGCGCCCGGCATGCCTTCGAACTGGCGGCGACGGGCAGGGCGGTGGTGCTGGTATCGTCCGGCGACCCCGGCGTGTTCGCCATGGCCGCCGCGGTGCTGGAAGCCCTGCATGGCGCTGGCGAGCCGGCCTGGGACGCGGTCGAGCTGCGGATCTTCCCTGGCGTCTCGGCGGCCCTGGCCACCGCGGCCAGGGCGGGGGCGCCTCTGGGCCACGATTTCTGCGTGCTGTCGCTGTCCGACAACCTCAAGCCCTGGGAGGTGATCGAGCGGCGCCTGGACCTGGCCGGCGCCGCCGACCTGGCGATGGCTTTCTACAATCCGATCTCGCGGGCGCGGCCCTGGCAACTGGGACGGGCGCTGGAGATCGTCGCCCGCCATCGTTCGCCGCAGACCCTGGTGGTGCTCGGTCGCGACATCGGGCGGCCCGGTGAGCGCCTGCTGCGCACCACCCTGGGCGAGCTGCGTGCGGAGCAGGTGGACATGCGCACCCTGGTGATCATCGGCTCGTCCACCACCTGCAGCTTCCCGCGTGCCGACGGCGAAGCCTGGGTCTACACGCCGCGCTGGTACCCATCGGAATAGCGGGGCGGGAGCGCGCGCGGAAATGTGGCAGACTGCTGCGCGCATCCCTGTACCGCGGAGCCTGAATCCATGTCCTTTCGCTGTTCCCCGTGCCGCCTGGCCGGCATCCTGCTGGCGGCGCTGTTCGTTCCGGGGCTGGCCGCGGCGGCCGGCTCCTGCGAGCGCCTGGTGGCCACCGGCAACCCGGAGTACCCACCCTACCTGTGGCGCGACCCGCAGGATCCGAAGCGCCTGATCGGAGCCAATGCCGACCTGTTGCAGCGCCTGGGCAAGGAACTTGGCGTGCGCATCGACGTGCTCTACAGCGGCTCCTGGGAGAAGGCCCAGGAAGAGGTGACCAGCGGTCGCGCCGACCTGCTCGCCGGAGCCTACCTGACTCTGGCACGGCTCGGCAGCATGGACTACGTGCATCCGCCGTTCCTGATGACCAGCGGGGTGGTCTGGGTGAACAAGGACGCCGCGTTCCCGTTCATCGGCCGCGACGACCTGATCGGGCACAAGGGCAGCGTGCTGGCCGGCAGCAGCCTGGGCGAGGAGTTCGACCGTTTCGCCAAGGCCAGCCTCGACCTGAAGCCGGTGCCGAGCCTGACCCAGGGCTTGCAGGACCTGATGCTCAAACGCAGCGAGTTCCTCCTCTACCAGGCGCTGCCCGGGCAGGCCCAGGTCGAGGCGCTGGGCATGGCCGACGACCTGGAGGCGCTGGAACCGGTGCTGAGCAGCGAGGGGCTGTACCTGACGCTGTCGCACAACTCCGCCTGCAACGATCCGTGGCTGCGCGGACAACTGGCGAAAAAGATGACAGAATTGTCGGCTGCCGGCGTTCCCGTAACGCTCTTGCAGGACAATCTCGAACGCTGGAAAGCCCAGCAATTGCCGGCTTCCGGCGCCAGTTCGACTACGCAGGAAAGTGACTTGTGAGCATTCGATGGATGATGGCCGCAGGCCTCGCCGCGCTGACCCTGAGCGGTTGTGCGAGCAACGACCCGGCTCCGCTGGAGCAGATGCGCCTGACCGAACAGGCGCTGGAGCAGGCCAAGGCGGTGGGTGCCACCGACGACGTGGCCGAGCTGAAACTGGCCCAGGACAAGTACGCCGCAGCGCAGATCGCGATGACCGCGGAGTCCTACAAGAAGGCGCGCCTGTTGGCCGAGCAGGCCGAGCTGGACGCACGCCTCGCCGAGTCCAAGGTGCTGACGCAGAAGAGCAAGGACCAGCTCGGCGAGCTGGACAAGAGCCTGAAACGTCTGCGCAAGCAACTGGGGGAGACCGACTGATGCCGGGCAAAGCGACTCTCTTCGCCACCCTGCTGGCCTGCGCCGCGCTGGCTGGCTGCGCCGACCACAAGCTCAGCGAACAGTCGCTGGCCAAGGCGCAGAGCGAGTTCGACCAGGTCAAGGAAGATTCCGACGTGCTCCGCGCGGCGCCCAAGGATGTGATCCGCGCCGGCGAATCGCTGGCCCGCGCCGAACGCCTGTCCAGCTACTGGGGCAGCAGCAGCGACGTGATCCAGTATGCCTACCTGAGCCAGCGCTACAGCGAGATCGCTCGCCAGCACGCCTTGCTCAACCTCAACCAGGAGCGCCTGACCCGCCTGCAACTGGAGCGCGAGCGCCTGCAACTGGCCCTGCGCGAAGCCAAGCTGCTCAGCGTGCAGGAGCAGGGCCAGCGCCTGAGCGAGGAGATCGCCAGTCTCAGCACCGAGGAAACCGAGCGTGGCCTGGTGCTCACCCTTGGCGACGTGCTGTTCGACTTCAACCGCGCCGAACTCAAGCCGGCGGCCAACCGCACCGCGCTGAAGCTGGTGCAGTTCCTCCAGCTCAATCCGCGGCGGGTGATCCGCATCGAAGGCTATACCGACAGCGTCGGCGACAGGCAGGCCAACCTCGACCTGTCGCGCGAGCGCGCCCAGGCGGTGGCCGACGTGCTCGCCGATCTCGGCGTGGATCCCGCGCGCATGCAGGTGGTCGGCTACGGCGAAGCCTTCCCGGTCACCGACAACGCCTCCAACCGGGGGCGGGCGCAGAACCGCCGGGTGGAGATCGTCTTCTCCAACGACAAGGGCCAGCTCAGCGCGCCGCGCTGAGTCCCGCGCCGCCGCAGGGAGCCCCGGTACCCCAAAGGGTCCGGGGCTTTTTTCGCCTGGCGAACCGGGTGGCGCCGGATTTCTCTGTCAGAACTTGCGCAAGAGCGGGCTATCATCGGGATCGAACTAGTTCGAGCGGCAATCCGTGCAGCATAAGCACCTTGTATTTCGTTATAACGAGTAGAGAGGCGCAATGAGTTCGAACGAAACCCTGCCGGGGCTGGTGATCGCCGATTCCTTCCCGGTCATGCAGTGGGCGCTGCAGCGCTACCTCAGCGAGGAGTGCGGACGCCAGGTGCTGGCGGTGGTCGGCGATAGCGACAGCCTGGTGGAGCGCCTGGCCGACCTGCCGCCGGAAAGCATCCTGATCACCGAGCTGGGCTTGCCTGGCCAGCGCAGCCGCGACGGTATCCACCTGGTGGAATGGCTGACCCGGCACTGCCCGCAAATGAAGGTGATGGTCTACTCGGTGTTCAGCGCGCCGTTGCTGGCCAAGGCGGTCCTGCGCAGCGGCGCCTCGGCCTACATCAGCAAGCGCAGCCCGCTGGAGACGTTGAAGGCGGCGCTGGAGTGCATGGCGCTCGGACAGACCTTCCTCGACCCCGGCCTGCACCCGCAGCGGCATACCGGCAAGCCGCTGAGCCCCACCGAGGTGGACATCCTCCGGCGCCTGGCGCGTGGCGACACGGTCAGCGAGATCGCCCAGCGGACCATGCGCAGCGTGTCGACCATCAGCACCCACAAGAAGAACGCGATGGTCAAGATAGGCCTCAACAGTGACGCCGAACTGATCGCCCTGGGCGTGATGAACTGGCTCCACGAACTCGCCTGACCGGGGTTCGAAACATCTCGACCGCCAGTTGCGGAACAATCCTCGCCAGCCCCCGGGAGCCATCCCGCCGCAGCCGAGGAATCCGCATGATCCGCCAGCCCCGCTTTGCCCGTTTCGTCCTGCCGTTGTTGCTGAGCCTGTGCCAGCCGTCCTTCGCCGCCGAACTCCGCGCGGTTGCCGAAGCACGCCGCCAGGAACTCCTGCTGGAGGACTCGCCGGTGGCGTGCGGCGAGGCGGGCTGCACGGCGCGGGAAAGCCTCAGCCTGGTGGCATTGCAGGTGCAGGCCCGGGTTCTGGTCACCCGCCTCAGCCGCGATGACTTTTCCCCGACCTCCCGCCAGCCCGCCGCCGTCCCGGACTACCGCCTGTTCGGCGATCTCGGCCTGGCGCCAAGCCCCTTCGCCTGGCAAGCGTCGACCGGCGAGAGCGCGGCGGCGGACGCGTTGCGTTTCTGACTTTCCCTATGGCCGCTCCCCAGGCGGCTCTTGGCGGACTATTTCCCGCCCGCACCCGGCCGGTGGCGACCGACCGGGTTTTCTTTTCCTCGCAAACGCGCCGTCTCTGCGACCGACCCGTACAGTTTTGCGACTGTATGCCTGGTTGTCGGCCGAACTGTTCTGGAGCAGTTTCACGAATTGAGCTACTGTTTCGGTTCAATCGCCGAGGAAAACCCGCCATGACCAATCTGCTGCTTTACCAACGCATCGCCCAGCAGTTGGCCGAGGACATTCGCCGTGGCGTCTACCAGCCGGGCGAGCGGGTACCGTCGGTGCGCAAGCTCAGCACCCAGTTGAACGTCAGCCACGCCACCGTGCTGCAGGCCTACGCCACCCTCGAGGACCAGGGACTGATCCGTGCCCGTCCGCAATCCGGCTTCTACGTCCACCGCACCCCGGCGCTGACCGCGCCGACCCCGGATATCGCGCGGGTCGAGCGTCCCGGCCTGGTCACCCGCAGCAGCATCATCAACCAGGTGCTCGCCGAGTCCCGCCGCGAAGGGGTATTCCCGCTCGGCGCGGCGGTGCCGCATGTGGACTACCTGCCGGTGCGCGCCTTGCACCAGCAACTGGCCAAGGTCACCCGCTTCCAGAGCCCACGGGCGTTCAGCTACATGTTCAGCCCCGGTTTCGAGCCGCTGCGGCGGCAGGTGGCGATCCGCATGCGCGACGCCGGCGTGGTGGTCGACCCGTCGCAGGTGACCATCACCCACGGCTGCGTGGATGCGATCCACATGGCCCTGCGGGTGCTGACCCGTCCCGGCGACCTGATCGCCACCGAGTCGCCGAGCTACTACGGCCTGCTGCAACTGGCTGACGTGCTGGGCCTGAAGGTCATCGAGATCCCCAGCGACCCGCGCACCGGGATCAGCCTTGAAGCGCTGCAACTGGCGGCCAACCAGTGGTCGATCAAGGCCTTGGTGCTGACCGCGCGGCTGAGCAATCCCTTCGGCGGGACGATTCCCGAGGATCGCCAGAAGCAACTGCTGAAACTGACCGCCGAACACAACATCGGGGTGGTCGAGGACGACATCTACGGCGAACTGATGTTCGACCAGGGCCAGGCGCGCTCGCTCAAGTCCCACGACCGCGACGGCCGGGTGATCTACTGCTCGAGTTTCTCCAAGACCATCTCGCCCGGCGTACGCATCGGCTGGATCATCGCCGAGCGCTACCAGGAGGAGATCCGTCGCTTGCAGACCTTCACCACCCATTCGGCCTGCACCGTGACCCAGATGGGCGTCGCCGCCTACCTGGAGAACGGCGGCTACGACCGCCACCTGCGCTACATCCGCCAGGAGTACCGGAAGAACATGACCGCCTACCAGTTGGCGGTGCAGCAGTACTTCCCGGAAGGTACGCAGATGACCCGGCCCAAGGGCGGCTTCATCCTCTGGGTCAGCCTGCCGGCCAAGGTCAACACCAAGGAACTCCACGTGCGGGCCCTGGAGCAGGGCATCAGCATCGCCCCGGGGCTGATCTTCAGCAACACCGAGCAGTTCAACAACTGCCTGCGGCTGACCTGCGGGATTCCCTGGAACCGCGAGGCGGAGCGGGCGATCATGACCCTCGGCATGCTTGCCGGGCAGCTTTGCCAGGAAGGCCTTATCGCCGCCTGAGCGCGAGGCGCTCCCCTGGCTGAGGGGCGCCCCGCGACAGTCCGCGAAGAATTTTCCCGGGGATTAACCCGAATCCACCGACAGCTTCGTCTCAGCGGGTATCTCCGCTGCACGACGAGGTCGTCTCGATGTTTTTCCCGGCTTCCATCCGGACCGGCACTTTCGCCGAACTGTCCGACGCTGGAAAATGTCTACCGATAGCCGCTCCGGCCGCGCTTCTGGCGACGGCCCGGGCGTTTCGTGGCGACGCCGATGCGTGCCGCGAAGGATGTGGCCGATGAGCCTGCTCTCGGTCGCCTTTGACACAGGACAGGAGTCGACCAGCGGCATGCATGCCTCCACCAGCGCCACGACGGCCGCCGGCAGCGACGAAACGCTGCTGGCGCGTTACCGCAAGGGCGACAGCGCGGCCTTCGAGGTGCTCTACCAGCGCCATCGGCAGGGTCTCTACCGTTTTCTCTGCGGCCTGGCCGGACAGACCGAACTGGCCGACGAGATCTACCAGGAAACCTGGCTCAGCCTGATCCGCAGCGAGAGCCAGCCGCAGGGCCGGGCGAGCTTCCGCACCTGGCTCTACCAGATCGCCCGCAACCGCCTGATCGATCATTGGCGCAAGCATGGCCAGCGCCAGCCGTTGCAGGACAGCTACGACGAACAGTTGCACGCGCAACCCGACCAGGGCGCCGGCCCCGAGCAGCAGCTCAGCCTGAGCCGCGACGGCGAGCGCTTGCAGAGCGCGCTGGAGACCCTGCCCGAGGAACAGCGCGAGGTATTCCTGATGCGCGCCCACGGCGAACTGGAACTGGCCGAGATCGCCACGCTCACCCAGTCGCCGCTGGAGACGGTGAAGAGCCGTTTCCGCTACGCGGTGCAGAAGCTGCGCCGGCTGCTGGCCGAGGAGGTGGCGGTATGAACCCACAGAAGCATTCCGCGAGCGTCGCCGAAGAGCAGATGCTGGCGCATTTCCGCGCCCACGCGCCGCAGCAGCCGGCGCCGGCGCTGGACCAGGCGATCCTCGCCGCCGCGCGACGCCAGGCGGCGCATGTCGAACCCGCCCGGTCCTGGTGGCGGCGCTGGCTGGAAGCCTCCCGCAGGCCGCGTTGGCAGGCGGCTTTCGCCAGCCTGCTGGGCGTGGCGCTGGTGCTGGGGCTGGTCAGCCACAACGTGCTGGACGACGCCGAGCGCCAGGCCCGCCCCGAAGTGGCGTTCAGCGATGTGCCCCTGCGCGACGGAGTCGCCGGGGCCGCTGCGGCGAAGCGGGCCATGCGCGCGCCGGCGGCGCCGGCTCCGCTGTCCGGCGAGATGTCGGAGCCCCCGGCCTTGCTGGCCAGCTACGCATCGTCCGGGGAGGCGCCGCAACTGATGGCCGAGGCCGCGCCGGCGGCTCCGGCTGCCCTGGCCGACCGACCGCCGGCCCAGGCCGCGCAGCAGGCGAAGGTCCAGGCGGCGCTGGCCGGCGACTTCGTCGCCCAGGCCAGGGGCAAGGCGGTTGCGGTGAAGCCGGAGGTGCTCGACGAGGCGCTCGGGGCGGTCCTTGCCCTGCGTGAGCAGGGCAAGACGGAGCAGGCCGCGACCCAGTTGGCCGAGCTGCAGAAACGTTTCCCCGGAGAGAACCTGGTGGAACGACTGGAACGCCTCGCGACGATAGCCGCGAGCGCCAGGAAACGGCCGTGACGACCATGGCCCGCGACGCGGCGGCGGCGTCGCGGGCTGACATCAAGCGGTTATCCGCGCATGACAGGTTAGACATGGGGCGAACAACAGAGAGAGTGCCAGGATGACGATAGTGACCCCTTGCCTTGGTTGCAGTCTGCCGTCAGCATTGCCGCAATTGGCCATACCTGCGTGACTATGAAACGTCTTTGCCGAATTTGCGTCGTTGTTCTTTTCGGTTGCTTCCTGGCGGCCTGCGATGACGGCTCCAAGGCACCGGAAAAGAAAGCCCCGGAAGCACCGCCGCAGGAGCAGCGCGCCCCTGCCAAGCCAGTGAAGCCTGCACGAGCGGAGCCAGCGCCTGCCGTGCCTGCCGCGCCGAAAACAGCTTCGAAGAAGGTCGCGCCAGCCGCGGAGCAGGTTGCCGAACCCAAGCCGCCGGCCAAGCCGAAGCCTGCGGCTGCGCCGCCGAAGCCGGCCAGCAGGCCGGTCGCCAAGGACAAGCCGGCGCCGGCGAAGCGCGCTTCCACCGCTCGTCTCGACCCCGAGGTACGCAAGCCGCTGCCGAGCGCCAAGCTGGACCTGCGCCTGCCGAAGGAACTGGTGCAGAAGATGGCGCCGCCCGGCACGGAAGAGACCCATAAGCCCAAGCCGCTGTTGCCGCCGATGTTCGAGGAAAAGGACGACAGCGACTTCCGCCTCAACGGCCAGTTGCTCTATCGCGACCGCGAACTGGGCGTGTCGCGGCCCCTGGAAGGGGCCGAGTTGCAGTTCGAGTTCCGCCAGTAGGCCGCCACGGTGCTCAGAAGCGGTAGCGCTGCTCCTGCAACGCCTGGTACAGCTCCGCGTCCAGCGGCTGGTAGCCGGCGCTGCCGGGCAACCTGACGAAGAGTTTGTCGCTGACCCGCGCGGGATCGTAGGCGTCGCGCTTGAGGTCGGTCTTCTTGTACTTGAAGGTGCCGGTGGTCTCGACTTCGCGCAGCAGGCGCAGGAACACCGGTGTGGCATAGGCCGGCAACTCGCGGTCGAGGTGCGCGGCGAGAGCGTCGCGGTCCAGTTCGACGCCATCGGCCAGGCGCAGCGCGGCCATCCCGCAGCGGCCGTTGGTGCCGGGAATCTCCACGCCGTAGACCACCGCATCCTCGACCCCGTCGAAGGCGCCGAGGGCGTTTTCCACCTCGGTGGTGGAAACGTTCTCGCCCTTCCAGCGGAAGGTGTCGCCGAGACGGTCGACGAACTGGGTGTGCTTGAAACCGATGTCGCGCATCAGGTCGCCGGTGTTGAACCAGGCGTCGCCCTTCTTGAACACGTCGCGGAGGATCACCGCTTCGCTCTTGGCCGGATCGGTGTAGCCGTCGAACGGCCACTTCGCACTGATCTCGCTGATCAGCAGGCCGACCTCGCCCTTGCCGACCTTCTCCATGAAGCCCTTGGCGTCGCGCACCGGGTGGTCGTTCTCCAGGTCGTAGCGGACGATGGCGTAGGTGGCTGGGGAGAAGCCCACCGTATTGTCGAAATTGAATACATTGGTGAAGCCGATGTTGCCTTCGCTGGAAGCGTAGAACTCGGTGATCCGCTGGATCTCGAAGCGTTGCTTGAACTCGGCCCAGATCGACGGGCGCAGGCCGTTGCCGATCATGCAGGTCAGGCTATTGCCGCGTTCCTCGGCGCACGGTGGCTGGTTCAGCAGGTAGCGGCAGAGCTCGCCGATGTAGCCGAAGCAGGTCGCCCGGTAGTGTTGCACGTCCTTCCAGAAACCGCTGGCGGAGAACTTGCGGCGCAGGGCCATGGCCGCGCCGCCGGCGAGCGCCGCGCTCCAGCAGACGGTCACGGCGTTGTTGTGGTAGCAGGGCAGGGTCAGGTAGAGCACGTCGTCGCGGCCCAGGCCCAGACCGGAATGGCCGAAGCCGCCGTAGGCCTTGATCCACTTGCCGTGGCTCATGATCGAGGCTTTCGGCAGGCCGGTGGTGCCGGAGGTGTAGATGTAGAAGCAGGAGTCCTTGAGCCGCACCCTGCCGGTGTCCTCGAGGTTCTCCGAGGTCTGTCCCTGGGCCAGGCGCATCAGGTTGCGCCAGCCCATCGGCGGCGAGCCGGGATCGCCGAGGGTGTCGCCGTCGTCGACCCAGTAGCAATGGCCGGCGTTGCCGAGCACCTCCTGGCGGACTTCCTCGAACACCTCGCGCAACTCTTCGCCGACCACGAAGTGGCCGGGCTTCACCAGGTTCAGGCTGTGCACCAGGACCTTGCCGCGCTGGGTGGTGTTGACCAGTGCGCCGATGGCGCCGAGCTTGGCCAGGGCGGCGAGGATCGCCAGCAGCTCGACGCGGTTTTCCAGCATCACCGCGACCACGCTGCCGTGGCCTACGCCCTCGGCCTTGAAGGCGCGCGCCAGGCGATTGGCCCAGCCGTTGAACAGGGCGTAGCTGATCCGCCGCTGGCCGTCGAGCACCGCCGGGTTGTCCGGGTACAGGCGTGCCGCGCGCTCCAGCGCCCAGCCCAGGGACAGGCTCTTCTCGCGGTTACGGATCGCGGTGTAGTACAGGCCGCGCAGCATGCGCGGCACGCGGCCGAAGGTGGCAGGCAGGCGGGCAACGAAACGGTTGAAAGTGATCAGGTCGGCGTGGGTCATGGCTCTCGCGCTTGTCGTTGTTGTGCGGGGCGTAGGACGCTCCCGCGACTCTAGACCGCAGCCGCCGCCTCGGCTATGACCGTTGCGCGGTCGCCCCGGGGCACTTCGGCAAATAGCCCGGAAGCCCGCCGCAGAGCGCCGCGCGCCTTTCGTCGGAGACCTCAGTCGAGGAACAGGTCGGGCACCAGCGCGCCACCCTCCGGGTCGTAGCGGTACTGCTCGAAATCGCTCTGGCCGCGCTCGCGCAGCAATTCCTCGTCGACCAGCAGGCGCCCGCTGAGGCTGCGCCCCTCGCTGGTGAGAATGGCGTGCGCGGCGTCGGCCATGATCGCCGGGGTGCGCGCGCGGCGGAAGGCGTCACGGCTGCCCAGCTCGAACTCGATGGCGGCGGTGGCGATCATGGTCTTCGGCCACAGCGCGTTGACGCTGATGGCGTATTTCCCGAACTCCTCGTGCATCCCCAGGGTAAGCATGCTCATGCCGTACTTGGTGACCGTGTAGGGGCCGTGCTGGGCGAACCACCTGCCGGCCAGGTTGATCGGCGGCGACAGGCTGAGGATGTGGCCGTTGGCGCTCCTGCGCAGGTAGGGCAGGGCGGCCTGGCTGCAGACCAGCACCGCGCGGGTGTTGATCTGGTACATCAGGTCGAAGCGCTTGGGCTCCAGCTTCTCCACCCCGACCAGGCGGATCGCCCCGGCGTTGTTGACCAGCGCGTCGATCCCGCCGAAGCGTTCGGCGGCGCGGGCCATGGCCGCCGCCACGGCCTGCTCGTCGCGCACGTCGAGTTGCAGCGGCAGGGCCTGGCCGCCGGCGGCCTCGACCTCGGCGGCGACGCTGAAGATGGTGCCTTCCAGCTTCGGATGCGGCTCGGCGCTCTTCGCCGCGATCACCAGGTTGGCGCCATCGCGCGCGGCGCGCAGGGCTATCTCCCGGCCGATGCCGCGGCTGGCGCCGGTGATGAACAGGGTCTTGCCGTGCAGTGACATGGGCGTCTCCGTTTTCTTGTCGTTGTCGTTGCGGATGAGCGGCGGGGTGTCTCAGGCGTCGGCTTCCACCTCGACCAGCACCTGCCGGTTGCGCACCTGCTCGCCACGGCCGACCTGGACGCGGCGGACCACGCCGTCGACTCCGGCCTTCAGCGGGTGTTCCATCTTCATTGCCTCCAGCACCAGCAGCAGTTGGCCCTTGCCGACCCGTTCGCCCTCGCCGACCAGCACCTCGACGATGGCACCGTCCATCGGCGCCTTGAGCGTGCCGGAACTGGCGCCGGCCTGGGCGCTGGCGCCGGCGTGGGTGACGTCGAGCAGTTCGAGGTTGCCGCCGTGGCCGTATAGCCAGAGGCGCCCGCCGTCCAGGTGGTAGGCGTGGCGGCGGCGAATGCCGTCGAGTTCGGCGCTGGCCCAGCGTCCGTCGCAGTCGAGCAGGCGCACGGCGATCTCGCGTCGCTCCAGGCGCGCCAGCAGTCGCGGCCGGCGACCGCTTTCGAGGACGTCCAGGCCGATCTCCAGGCGCTGTTCGGCGTGCTTCAGGACGATCTTCCACGGTGCCCCGGCGGCGCTGCGCCAGCCGGCCAGGCCGGGCTGGTGCGCACTGGCCTCGGCGCCGGCCTGGTAGAGCAGGGCGGCGGCCAGGGCCAGTTCCTCGGCGCCCGGCTGGCGCGGTTGCAGGCTGGGGTCTTCGGCGAAGCGTTCGCCGATGAAGGCGGTGGTCGCCTCGCCGGCGGCGAAGTCCGGATGCGCCAGGAGGTTGGCGAGGAACCGCTGGTTGCCGTCGACCCCCAGCAGCACGCAGCGCTCCAGCGCGCGGATCAGCTTGCGCCGGGCTTCGTCGCGGGTCGCCCCGTAGGCGATCAGCTTGGCCAGCATCGGGTCGTAGAAGGGCGTCACCGCCTGCCCCTCGACCAGGCCATGGTCGATGCGTACGCCGGGCAGCAGTTCCGGGTCCCAGCGCAGCACCGTGCCGGTCTGCGGCAGGAAGCCGCGACCGGCGTCCTCGGCGTAGAGGCGGACCTCGATGGCATGCCCGCGCAGTTCCACCTGTTCCTGCCGCAGCGGCAGCGGATGGCCCTCGGCGACGCGGATCTGCCAGGCCACCAGGTCCTGGCCGGTGACCAGTTCGGTGACCGGGTGTTCGACCTGCAGGCGGGTATTCATCTCCAGGAAGTAGAAGCGGCCATCCTCGCCGAGAAGAAACTCGACGGTGCCGGCGCCCACGTAGTTGACCGAAGCCGCGGCCTTCACCGCCGCCTCGCCCATGGCGCGACGCAGGTCGGCATCGAGCACCGGGCAGGGAGCTTCCTCGATGACCTTCTGGTGGCGGCGCTGCACCGAGCAGTCGCGTTCGCCGAGGTAGAGCAGGTTGCCGTGGCGGTCGCCGAACACCTGGATCTCCACATGGCGCGGGCGCAGCACGGCCTTCTCCAGGATCAGTTCGGCGCTGCCGAAGGCGCCCAGCGCTTCCGAGCGTGCGGTGCGCAACTGGTCCAGCAGTTGGTCGGGTTCCTCCACCAGGCGCATGCCGCGGCCGCCGCCGCCGGCGCTGGCCTTGATCATCAGTGGGTAGCCGATGCGTTCGGCCTCGCGCCGCAGGGTCGCGTCGTCCTGTTCGGCGCCTTCGTAGCCGGGGATGCACGGCACCCCGGCGGCGAGCATGGCGATCTTCGACAGGCGCTTGCTGCCCATCAGGTGGATGGCTTCCGCATCCGGGCCGATGAAGACGATCCCGGCGGCTTCGCAGGCACGGGCGAATTCGGCGTTCTCGGAGAGGAAGCCGTAGCCGGGGTGGATCGCCTCGGCGCCGCTGCGACGGGCGGCGTCGAGGATCGCCTCGAGATTCAGGTAGGACTGCGCCACCGCTGCCGGGCCGATGCACACGGCCTCGTCGGCCAGTTGCACATGGCGGGCGTCGGCGTCCGCCTCGCTGTACACGGCAACGCTGCGGTAGCCCAGTTCATGGGCGGTGCGCAGCACCCGGCAGGCGATTTCACCGCGGTTGGCGACGAGGATCTTGTTGAAGCTGGGCATGTCGTTCGGCTCCTGGAGGCTGTTGCCCTGTTTCGCGGTCGTGGCTCACTGGGCCCAGACCGGCTTGCGTTTCTGTACGAAGGCCAGGGTGCCTTCACTGCCTTCGGCGCCGCCCACCGCTTCGGCGAACTGTCGCGCCGCATCGTCCAGCAGGGCGCCGAGTTCGCCGCTTTCGCTGGCCAGCAGCAGGGCCTTGGTGGCGGCGTTGGCGTTCGGCGCGCAGCGGCGCAGTTGCTCGAGGGTTTCCTCCAGGCGCTGTTCGAGGGCATCGGCGTCGGCCTCGCAGAAATGCACCAGGCCCAGGCGCAGCGCCTCGCGGCCGTCGAAGCGGGCGGCGGTGAGGGCCAGGCGGCGGGCCTGGGTCAGGCCGATGCGGCGGACCACGAAAGGCGCGATCTGCGCCGGGAGAATGCCGAGGCTGGTTTCCGGCAGGCCGAACTGCGCATCGGCGGCGGCGATCGCTACGTCCGACACGCAGGCCAGGCCGAAACCGCCGCCGAGCACCGCGCCTTCCACCAGCACCACCAGCAGTTGCGGGGCGGCCTGGGCTTCCTCCAGCAGGCTGCCGAAGGCGCGGTTCAGCGTGCGGTAGGCTTCCGCCCCGGCGGCGCGGGCACCGGCCATGTCCTTGATGTCGCCGCCGGCGCAGAAGTGCCCGTCGGCGCCGCGCAGCACCAGCGCCCGCACGCTACGGTCGTCGCGCACGGCGGCGAGCACCGCGCGCAGTTCGCCGACCATCGCCAGGCTCATGGCGTTGCGGCTTTGCGGGCGGTTCAGGGTGATCCGCAGGACGCCCTCGACGGGTTCCAGCAGCAGGGTCTCGCAATGCGGCAGGCTCATGCCGGTTTCCTCCTGGAACGTCAGCCTTTCTTCTTGCCCGGCAGGATGCCCATCAGCTTGCAGATGATGCCGAGCATGATCTCGTCGGCACCGCCGCCGATGGATACCAGGCGGGTGTCGCGGTAGGCGCGGGAGACCGGGTTGTCCCACATGAAGCCCATGCCGCCCCAGTACTGCAGGCAGGCGTCGCTGACCTCGCGGCCGAGGCGGCCGGCCTTGAGCTTGGCCATGGAAGCCAGGCGCGTCACGTCCCTGCCTTTCACGTACAGCTCGGTGGCCTGGTAGACCAGGGCGCGCAGCGCCTCGACCTCGGTCATCATCTCGGCCATGCGGAAGTGGATGACCTGGTTGTCGATCAGCGGCTGGCCGAAGGTCCTGCGCTCCTTGCAATACTCGATGGTGACGTCGATGCAGTGCTCCAGGCCCTTGATCATGTTGGCCGCGCCGAACAGCCGTTCTTCCTGGAACTGCAGCATCTGCATCATGAAGCCGGCGCCTTCCGCGCCGATGCGGTTGCGCTGCGGTACGCGGACGTTATCGAAGAACACCTGGGCGGTCTCCGAACTGCGCATGCCGAGCTTGTCCAGGTGCGGGCTGAGGGTAATGCCCGGGGTCTTCATCGGGACCACGATCAGCGACTTGTTGACGTGCGGCTTGTCGTCGGAGGTATTGGCGAGCAGGCACATGAAGTCGGCCGACGGCGAGTTGGTGATCCACATCTTGCTGCCGTTGATCACATAGTCGTCGCCGTCCTTGCGCGCGGTGGTCTTCAGGCCGGCGACGTCGGAGCCGGCGCCGACCTCGGAGACGCCGATGCAGCCGACCATCTCGCCGGCGATGGCCGGGCGGAGGAACTCCTCGCGCAACTCGTCGGAACCGAAGCGGGCCAGGGCCGGGGTGCACATGTCGGTCTGCACGCCGATGGCCATCGGGATGCCGCCGCAGGTGATGCTGCCGAATTCCTCGGCGGCGACGATCGAGTAGCTGTAGTCCAGGCCCATGCCGCCGAACTTCTCCGGCTTGGAGATGCCCAGCAGGCCGAGTTCGCCGGCCTTGCGGAATATCTCGTGGATCGGGAAGCGGCCGTCCTTTTCCCACTGGTCGACGTTGGGGTTGATTTCCCGCTCGACGAAGCTGCGAACGGTGCGGCGGAGTTCCTCGTGTTCCTGGGTGAAGATCATGGGTTGTCTTTCCTCCTGGGCATCATTGTTTTCCGGCAGGATCCGCTTGCTCTCTCCCAACCCTCTTCCTTCAGGGAGAGCGGGGAGAGGGGCTGTCGCCGGCTCGCCTGTTGCAGTCAGAACCTCGCGACCCCGAAGCTGTTGCCCTTCAGCGGCCGCGCCTCGGCTTCCGCGCAGATATCCAGCAGGTAGCCGAGCAGCCTGCGGCTGTCGCGCGGGTCGACCAGGCCGTCGTCCCACAGGCTGGCGGTGCCGTAGAGCGCGGTGGACTGGCTGTCGAGCTTCTGCGCGGTGACGGTTTCCAGCATCTCGAGCATCTTCGGATCGGCTTCCTTGCCTTCCTTGGCGTGTTTCTCCTCGGTGACGATGCGCAGCACCTTGCCGGCCTGGGCACCGCCCATCACCGCGGTGCGACTGTTCGGCCAGGCGAAGATGAAGCGCGGGTCGAGGCCGCGTCCGCACATCGCGTAGTTGCCGGCGCCGTAGGAGCCGCCGACCACCAGGGTCAGCTTGGGCACGCGGGCGTTGGCCACCGCCTGGATCATCTTCGAGCCGTGCTTGATCACGCCCTGGCGCTCCGACTCGGTGCCGACCATGAAGCCGGTGGTGTTGTGCAGGAACAGCAGCGGCGTGTTGCTCTGTTCGCAGAGCTGGATGAACTGCGCCGCCTTGGCCGCGCCCTGCGGGGTGATCGGTCCGTTGTTGCCGATCAGGCCGCAGGCGTGGCCCTCGATGCGCAGGTGGCCGCAGACGGTCTGGCCGTCGAACTCGTTCTTGAAGTCGAGGAACTCGGAGCCGTCGGCGATGCGCGCGACGATCTCGCGGACGTCGTAGGGCTTCTTCGGGTCGGCCGGAACCACCCCGAGCAGCTCCTCCACCGGGTACAGCGGTTCACGCCAGGAACGCGCCGGGCGCGCCGGCAGTTGTGCGTTCCACGGCAACATGCCGACGATCTCGCGGGCCAGGCGCACGCCGTCGGCGTCGTTTTCCGCCAGGTATTCCGCGGTGCCGGCGACCTGCGCGTGCAGTTCGGCTCCGCCGAGCTCCTCGTCGCTGGCGATCTCGCCGGTGGCGGCCTTGAGCAACGGCGGCCCGGCGAGGAACATCTTGGCCTTGCCGCGCACCACCACCACGTAGTCCGACAGCCCCGGCTGGTAGGCACCGCCGGCGGTGCTGGAACCATGCACCACGGTGACCTGGGGAATGCCCATGGCGGAGATCCGCGCCTGGTTGGCGAAGCCGCGCGCACCTTCGACGAAGATCTCCGCCGCGTAGTTGAGGTTGGCGCCACCGCTTTCGGTGAGGGTCACCACCGGCAGCTTGTTCTCCATGGCGATCTGCTGCAGGCGCAGGGTCTTCTTCAGCCCGGTCGGGGAGATGGTGCCGCCCTTGATCGCGCTGTTGCTGGCACTGACCAGGCAGCGCACCCCGGCGATGTAGCCGATCCCGGCGATGATCCCGCCGCCGGCCTGGGTGCCGTCCTTGTCGTCGTGCAGCTTGTAGCCGGCCAGCGAGGACAGTTCGAGGAACGGCGCGCCCGGGTCGAGCAGCAGCGCCAGGCGTTCGCGCGGCAGCAGCTGGCCGCGTTTCTCGAACTTCGGCCTGGCCTCGGCGGCCTTGTCCAGGACCTTCTGCTCCAACTCGCGGAAGCCGGCCACGGCGGCGAGCATGGCCTCGCGGTTGCGGGCGAAGTCCTCGCCGTTGACGTCGAGTTCCGACTGGATCGCGGGCATGTCAGTCCTCCTGGTCCTTCAGTACGTCGGGCAGGTAGGCGCGGTGGAAGCCGTTGTACGCGCGGCTCTGTCCCGGCTTGCCCTTGAATAGCGGGAAGGCGCGGCTGCCCTGGCTGGCGGCGCCGTCGATGCGGATCGTGTTGCCGCTGACGAAGGCGGCGCCGGGGGAGAGCAGGAAGACGATGGCGGCGGCGACTTCCGACTCGCTGCCGATGCGCTTGAGCGGCACGTGCTCGCGCAGGGTCGGGATCACCGCCTTGAACGCGCCTTCGTAGGTATCCATGCCGCTGGACGCGATCCAGCCCGGCGCCACCGCGTTGACCCGCACGCCGGCATGGCCCCACTCGACGGCGGCGGTCCTGGTGAAATTCTCCATGCCCGAGCGTGCGGCGCCGGAGTGACCCATGCCGGGCATGCCGCCCCACATGTCGGCGAGCATGTTGACGATGCTGCCGCCGGTCTTGCTCATCGACTGGTTGAACACTTCGCGGGCGACCAGGAAGCCGCCGACCAGGTTGGTGCGGAGCACGGTCTCGAAGCCCTTCTGGCTGATCGAGGCGAGGGGCGAGGGATACTGGCCGCCGGCGTTGTTGACGAGGTGATGGATGGTTCCGCGTTCGGCCAGGATATTCGCCACCAGCGTCTTCACCGCTTCCTCCTCGCGGATGTCGCAGGCGTGCCAGCTGACGCTGCCGCCGTCCTCGACGATCTCGCCGGCGGTCTTCTCCAGCTTTTCCGCCTTGCGTCCGACCAGCACCACGTGGGCGCCGAGGGCCGCCAGCTCGTGGGCGGTGCAGCGGCCGATGCCGCTGCCGCCGCCGGTGACGATGATGGTCTGGCCGTCGAACAGGCCAGGTCGGAAGATCGAGTCGTAGCTCATTGTTCTGGTGACTCCGATGAATCCCGTAGAGGGGCAGCGGAACGCCGCATTCGCCGTTCCTGGTTGTGGTTATCTGCCTTGCGTTTCCAGCGCGTCGGCGAGCGCCTGCGGCACCGCCACCGGGAACTCCAGCAACTGCTGGGCAAAGGCCTTGCCCTGCGGGTCGATGCGCAGGCTGGCGACGCCGCCGCCGCCGAGGGCGTTCTCCAGCAGGAAGTTCAGGCTGTGGCTGCCCGGCAGGTACCAGCGGCCGACCCGGCCGGTCTGCGGGTCGAGCACATGCTGCATCCAGTCCACCACCGCGCCTTCCTCCAGCGCCTCGGCGATCCACGGCAGGTACTCCGGGCGCCGCGCCATGACCCCGATGTTGCTGTGGTTGCCTTTGTCGCCGGAGCGCGCCACCGCCAGCTTCACCAGCGGCACGCTGGCGCTGGCGGGCTGCTCCGGGCGTGGCGGCTGGCGCGCCTCGGCCAATCGTGCCGGGTCGAAGGCTTCGAGGACCGGCAGTTCCAGCGGATGGCGCTGGCCGTCGATCTCTACGCTCAACGCGCATTGCGCCTTGTCGATCAGGAAAGAGAACAGGCGGATCACCGGATACACCGTCGGCCGGCCGCCGACGATGCCGGTCAGGCCGGGCGCCATCCCGGTGGCGGCCTGGGCGATCTCGCGGGAGAACAGCACCAGGGCTTCCTTGCGCGGATGCCGGACGGCCAGCTTGACCACCACTTCGCGGCTGTCCTGCCGTCGCCCATGGGGACCATAGGTGGCTTCGCTGCCGAGCAGTTCGACATTGACCTCGCGGTAGGGCTCCCAGCCGCGCTCGGCGAAGATTTCCTCGGTCCTGGCGATGATCGCCTGGCTGACCCGCTCGGCCTTCTTCAGCGCATCGATGCCGGCGATTAGGCAACTGGCGGTGCAGCGGAAACCGTCCGGATAGGTGGCGCTGACCTTGTACCGGTCGGTGGGCGGCAGGCCGCGCGCGCCTTCCACCGCGACCCGGTCGGGTCCGACCTGGCGCAGGCGCACCTCGGTGAAGTCGCAGACCACGTCGGGCAGCAGGTAGGCGCGTGGGTCGCCGATCTCGTAGAGCATCTGTTCGCCGACGCTCAGTTCGCTGACCAGGCCACCGGTGCCGGGCGCCTTGGTCACCACGAAGCGCCCGTCGGCCTCGACCTCGACGATGGGGAAACCGATGTGCTCATAGTCCGGCACCTGCTCCCAGTCGGTGAAATTGCCGCCGGTGCATTGCGCGCCGCATTCGACGATGTGCCCGGCGAGGGCTGCCTGGGCCAGTCGGTCGTAGTCGTCCCAGGCCCAGCCGAACTCGTGCACCAGGGCGGCGCTGACCACCGCGCTGTCGACCACCCGGCCGGTGATCACGATATCCGCGCCCAGGCGCAGGGCCTCGACGATGCCCGGCGCGCCGAGGTAGGCGTTGAGCGAGACGCACATCGGCGGGAAAGGCGCGTCGCTGAACATCTCGCGGATGCCGGCCTTGGCCAGTTCGGCCTGGCGCGCTTGCAGGTTGTCGCCATGGAGCACGGCGATCTTCAGCTGCACCCCGGCCTTCTCGCAGGCCGCGGCGAGGGCGGCGGCACAGGCCTGCGGATTGATCCCGCCAGCGTTGCTGATGACGCGGATCTTCTTCTCGGCGATCTCGCCCAGCAGTGGTGCGAGGACCTCGACGAAGTCGGTGGCGTAGCCGGCGTCCGGCTGTTTCAGGCGGGCGCCGGCCATGATCGACATGGTGATCTCGGCCAGGTAGTCGAACACCAGGTAGTCCAGCGGCGCGCCGCGCACCAACTGGGCGGCCGCGGTGCAGGTGTCGCCCCAGAAGGCCGAGGCGCAGCCGATGCGTACGGTCTTTTGCATTGTTCTTGACCCGTGACAGCGGAAGTGTGGGGCGACATTACCAAGCAAGCGCTTGGTTGAGAAGAGGGCGGAAACAAATCCCTTCGCGGCTGTTACCCAAGCGCTTGCTCGGTCGTCTTCGCAGGCATACATTTCATGAATGCCGACAAGCACTTGCGGGGCAATCCCGAGGCCGGTCGGCAAATACGGAGCGGCCGGGCGCGCGGATGAGCGGCACCGAGCCGCCGACGATCCGGAAAAGGGGTACTCAGCGTTGGACGATCAGAAAGCCCGGGAAGTGATGCTGGAGCTGGTGGCTACCGGACAGCTCACCGATCCGGAAAGCGCCCGCGGCAAGCTGCTGCAGACCGCCGCCCACCTGTTCCGCAGCAAAGGCTACGAACGCACCACGGTGCGCGACCTGGCCAGCGCGGTGGGCATCCAGTCGGGCAGCATCTTCCATCACTTCAAGAGCAAGGACGAGATCCTGCGCTCGGTGATGGAAGAGACCATCCTCTACAACACCGCCCTGATGCGCGCCGCCCTGGCCGACGCCGAGGACCTGCGCGAGCGGGTGCTGGGACTGATCCGCTGCGAGCTGCAATCGATCATGGGCGGTACCGGCGAGGCGATGGCGGTGCTGGTCTACGAGTGGCGCTCGCTGTCCGCCGAAGGCCAGGCGTACATCCTCGGCCTGCGCGACATCTACGAGCAGATGTGGCTGGACGTGCTGGGGGAGGCGCGGCTGGCCGGCTACTGCCAGGGCGATCCGTTCATCCTGCGGCGCTTCCTCACCGGCGCGCTGTCCTGGACCACCACCTGGTTCCGTCCGGAAGGACCGATGAGTCTCGACCAGCTCGCCGAGGAGGCCCTGGCGCTGGTGATCAAGGACGCCTGATCACTCGGAGATCAGGCGGAACGGGTAGCTCAGCAGGAGGAAGTGCAGGGTGTTGATCGAGGCGTGCAGCAGCACCGCCAGCGACAGCCGCCCGCTGAAGTGCAGGACCATGCCGTAGCCCAGCCCGGCGATCCCGGCCAGTAGCGCATACACCGGGTTCACCAGCAGGTGCAGCGCGGCGTAGGCGAGGGTCGCGACGATGATTCCCGGCCAGGCGCCGAACCAGCGGATCAACTGGCTTTGCAGCAGGCCGCGGAAGAACGCCTCCTCGGCCAGCGAGACCACCCCGACGTTCAGTACCAGCCACCACCAGAAGGCATCCGGCCACTTCGGCTGCCAGCTCGCGGCATTGGTCATGATCGACAGCAGCGGCACCACGAAGAAGGTCAGGCAGAAGGCCAGCGCGGTGATATCCAGCGACACCAGCGGCTGCTTCGGCCGGCGTAGCCACCAGGCGAGCAGGGTAAGGGCGACCAGGGCCTTGTCCCAGGGCAGCCAGATCATCTGGATCGGCGGGCTGGCGCTGGCAAGGTCCCAGGGGAACAGGCGCAGGGGAATGAAGCCGGGCAGGTAGTGGATGGCGATCAGGGCGCTGGCGGCGAGGCTCACCGGCCACCAGAGCAGGGTCGGCAGCCAGCGCTCGGCGTAGGTCACCCAGATGATGTAGAGCAGGACGATGACCGCCGTCAGCAGCGCGATGTGCCCGGTGAAGAAGCCCCCGAGCAGGAACAGAATGGGTAGAAGCGGTATCAGACGCCCGAGCATGCAGCCTCCCGTTTAAAGGAGGGATTCTAAAGGCATTTCGACCCGCGGATGGGAAAAGCGCAAGGAACGAACCTTCTGCCAGAGGGAAACACACGGGGAACGAACCCCAGGTTGCGCAGGAAAAACCACGCGCGGCCCGCATGACTCCGCCCGCGAGCCTTCGCCTCGCCGGTTTTTCGCCCGCCGGGGTTTTCCTACGAGACCTAGTGACCCGCCGGCAGGCCAATAGGTTCAGCGGTCCTTCGCCTCCTGCGCGTCCAGCTCGGCGTTGCGTTCATGGATGCGTTTGAGCTGTTCCTCGCTCAACGGCAGCTTCTTCGCCGAGTCGCGCAGCAGCAGGAGTCCGCCGACGATGGAGCCCAGGGCGAGGACGATGATCAACCAGGCGTACCAGGGCATGTTGTTCTCCCTCATCGATATGAATGTTCACCATACGCCGGGTTTGCCTTTCTGTCAGACAACGCTCCGGCGCGAGGCCCTGTGGTTGAGACTCCCGGCGGCGCTCGGAAGTTGCGGGCGGAGAAAGCGCTGAGCCTGGCCGGCGTGATGCCTGTCACATGTTGGCAATCTGACATTGCTTAACTGGCGGGTATCCCTTCATTGCCCCGTCCGGGCCTGCCAGCGAGAGGTTGCCGATGTCTCCGAGCGCGTTGTCCCGTCTGTTGCGCCCGGTGGAACCCCTGACTCCGGCGATGAGCATCAGCGACGTCGCCGACCGCCTGCTGATGCCGGAGCACCGTGCCTTCCTCTCGCTGCCGGTGGTCGACGACGAGCGCCGGGTCCTCGGCCTGGTCAGCCGCTACACCCTCCAGGACATCTTCATGCAGCGTTTCGGCCGCGACCTCTGGGGCCGCCATCCGGTGCGCGACGTCATGAACCGGGCGCCCCTCAGCGTCTCCCTCGGCGCCAGCCTGGAGGAGGCGGCGCAGCAGGTCACCGGTCGCCTGCAGTATCCGATCACCGAGGACTTCGCCCTGGTCGACGAAGAGGGCCGCTACCGTGGCCTGGGCACCGTACTCGACCTGCTGAAGGCCATGGAGGCGCGCATCGCCCAGCGCAACCGGGTGCTGCGCAAGGCGCTGGTGGACCTCAAGGAGTCCCAGGCGCAACTGGTGCAGTCGGAAAAGATGGCTTCGCTCGGGCAGATGGTGGCCGGGGTCGCACACGAGCTGAACACGCCGCTCGGCTACGTCGGCAACAACCTGGCGCTGCTGGAGGAGCTGAGCGATCCCTTGTTGCGCCTGGCCGATGCCCAGGCGGCGCTGGTCGACTGCCTGGGCGACCCGCAGTGCGACGAAGCGCGCCTGGCGCAGGCGCTGCAGGCGGCCGACGCGGTGCGCCGCGAAGCCGCCGTCGAACAGTTGCGCGAGGACCTGCGGCAATTGTTCGTCGATACCCGCTACGGCCTCGGCCAGATCGGCGAGCTGGTTTCCGGGCTCAAGGACTTCGCCCGCCTGGACCGCGCCTTCAGCGAGGAGGTCGACCTCAACGACTGCGTGCGCAACGCCGTGCTGATCGCCCGCACCGCCATCAAGGACAAGGCCGAGATCAGCAGCCAGCTCGGCGAGCTGCCGCTTATCGCCTGCGCGCCGTCGCAGATCAACCAGGTGCTGCTGAACCTGCTGACCAACGCCGCGCAGGCCATGGAGCGTTTCGGCCGCATCCTGCTGAAGAGCTGGGCCGACGAGCGCCAGGTGTTCCTCTCCGTGCAGGACAACGGCAAGGGCATGCCCGCCGAGGTCCTCGGCCGGATCTTCGACCCGTTCTTCACCACCAAGCCGGTGGGGCAGGGCACCGGGCTCGGCCTGTCGATCAGCTACAAGATCATCCAGCAACATGGCGGGACCATCCGCGTGGCCTCCGAACCGGGCCGCGGAACCCGCTTCCTCATCAGCCTGCCGCGAGAGCAGGCCCGCGAACTGAAACGGAGCGCCTGACATGAGCCCATCTCCCGTCCGCATTCTCTTCGTCGATGACGAGGAGCGCATCCTGCGCAGCCTGGCCATGCAGTTCCGCCGCCATTACGAGGTGCTCACCGAGAGCGACCCGCGGCGCGCCCTGGAGCGCCTGAAGACGGAACGGATACAGGTGCTGGTCAGCGACCAGCGCATGCCGCAGATGAGCGGCGCCGAACTGCTGGCGCAGGCTCGCGAGCGCTATCCGGAGACCCTGCGGATTCTCCTCACCGGCTATTCCGACCTCGATGCCGCCGTCGACGCGCTCAACGACGGTGGCATCTTCCGCTACCTGACCAAGCCCTGGAATCCCCAGGAAATGGCCTTCACCCTGCGCCAGGCGGCGGAGATCGCCAGCCGCCAGGGCCTGCCGGCGCCGCCCGCGGCCACGCTGGCGGCGCCGCTGAGCGTGCTGCTGCTCGACGACGACCCGGAAACCCTGGACTGCGTCGGGGCCTTCTGCCATGCCGGCGGGCATCGCCTGCTGCGCGCGCGCAACCTGGCCGAGGCGCTGGTGTGGCTGAACACCGAACCGGTGGAGGTGCTGGTCAGCGACCTGAAGCTGGCCGGGGAGCATACCGCGCCGCTGCTGAAATCCCTGGCCCAGGCCCATCCGCGCCTGCTCAGCCTGGTGGTTACGCCGTTCCGCGACACCCAGGCCCTGCTCGAACTGATCAACCAGGCGCAGATATTCCGCTACCTGCCCAAGCCGATCCGCAGGGGATTGTTCGAGAAAGGCCTGAAGGCGGCCGCCGAGCAGGCCTTGCTGTGGCGCGGGCGAAGCCTGCCGGAGGTCGACCGGCTGGCCGAGGTGCCGCGCGACGAGCGCGAGAAGGAACGGGTCGGCAGCCTGCTCGGCATGCTCGGCCGCCTGCGCGAGCGGCTGACGGCCTGAACGCCGGCCTAGCCGGCGTCGCAACCGGCGGCCTTGGCCTGGCGGCTTTCCACCAGGCGTGCGCGGAGGACGTCGTAGCTCCAGTTGAAGGCCATGGTGTAGGGCAGGAAGAACAGGATCAGGCCCATGTCGAGGAGGAACGCCTCGACCAGTCCGATCGACAGCCACCAGGCGGCCAGCGGTACCAGCACCACGATCAGACCCAGCTCGAAAAGCATCGCATGCAGCACCCGGACCTGCAGGGTGCGCTGGAAGCCCATGCGCCGCTGGGCGCGGTCGAAGAGGCTGTTGAAGAGCATGTTCCAGAGCATCGCCACGGTGGAGAACATCAGCGTCAGCGCACCCATGTGCGCCAGGGGCTTGTTCATCACCAGCGACAGCACCGGCGCGGTGAGGAGGACGGCCAGGCCCTCGAAGGCCAGGGCGTGGAAGATCCGCTCCTTGAGAGTCTTGTCGAGGGCGGTGTGGGTGTGGGTCATGGCGAACGCTCCCGGTTCGTCGTTGAAGTCGGGCTGTATTGTCATCGGTCTTTGGGATAGGGTTAAGTTGGATACCATCGGAAAAACCGATATGCATTTGTCGCCCGAATCCCTCGAGGCCTTCGTCCAGGCCGTTTCCCTCGGCTCCTTCAGCGCCGCCGCGCGCAAGCTGGGCAAGAGCCAGTCGACCGTCAGCGAGGCCATTGCCCGGCTGGAGATCGACCTCGGCCTGGAACTCTTCGATCGCAGTGGCCGCCAGCCGCAACTGACCGAGGCCGGGCGCACCCTGCTGGGACGGGTCGAGGAGGTCCTCGGCGCATCCGACCGCCTGCGCCGGGTCGCCGCGCTGCTCGCCGGCGGCTCGGAACCACGGGTGACCCTGGCGCTATCCGACACCTACCATTCGGCGCGCTACGAGGCGCGCCTGGCCGAACTGGACGAGCGTTACCCTGAGCTGGAGTTCGAATGCCTGATCGCCGAGGACCAGGACGTGATCGCCCAGGTCAGCCGCGGCCGCGCCACCCTCGGCCTGCTCGCCGCGCAGCCGCACTACCCGCCGGAGCTGGGCGTGGCGGCGGTCGCCGAGCGTGCCGAGTTCGGCCTGTTCGCCGCCGTCGACCATCCGCTGGCGGGCCTGGAGCGGGTCAGCGAGCGTGACCTTTCCGAATGGCGTCTGCTGCGCCTGAACACCTATAGCGAGACCGGCGCGGCGATCAACGACGGCCTGCCGTCCAGCGGCGGGCGCTGCTGGTCGGCGCCCAACTACCTGTTGCTGCTGGAAATGGCCACCCACGGCTTCGGTTGGGCCGAGCTGCCGCGCTGGCTGGTCAGCGGCTACGCCAACGGACGGCTGAAGGAGTTGCCGGTGTCCGGCTGGCCGCGCAGCCAGGCGGTGGACGTGGTCTGGTCGCGGCAGCGGCCGTTGGGACCGGCGGCCAACTGGTTGCTGGACCGCTTGCTGGATCGCGACCTGCCTATCTAGGGAGGGCCGGCTGAGCCCCGGTTCAGCCGGCGAAGCCGCCGGCGGCGAGGAAGGCGAGTTCCTCGGCGCTGGACGGGCGACCGAGGATCGGATTGCGATGGGGAAAGCGCCCGAAGCGGCGGATGATCTCGCGATGCTCACGAGCGTGGGCGAGGAAGGGCTGGCCGAGTCCGTGGTTCAGCGCTACCGAGCGATCCTGGTCGGCAAGGTTCTCGGCATGGGCGAACGGCAGGTAGAAGAACAGCCGCAGCGCGTCCCCGACCTGGCGGTCGAGGCCTTGTCCCAGAGCCCGCTCCGCCCAGCGCCGCGCTTGGGCGTCGCTGGCGTACATGCGCGGGGTTCCACGGAAGGCGTTGCGCGGGTACTGGTCGAGCAGCAACAGCAGGCCGAGATGGTCCTCGGCTTCACCGGCAGCCGGGCGCAGCGCGTTGGCGCAGGCAAGCTCGTAGAGATGGGCGAAGCGCTCGCGGAAGCGCCGGTCGAAATCGGCGTTCCTGGCGAACCAGAGGGTAGGGCCGGCATCGCGCCAGAAACCGACCACTTCCGGCAGCGGGGACGCGCTGGGAGGAAGCAAAAGCGCTGCATGGGGCATCTGCGGATCCAGGAAGTAGAGTAGGGACTCCAGGCTATTGGTCCGGGTTCTTTGAATAAACGTAGGTGGCATGGATAGACTGTCCAGCCATCCCGAATAGAGAGAAGGGGCCTGCCCATGGATCGTCTGGACAGCATGCGCGTGTTCCTGCGCGTTGCCGAAACCGGCAGCTTCACCAAGGCCGCGGACCTGCTGGACATGCCGCGGGCGACGGTCTCGGCGGCGGTCCAGCAGCTCGAAGCGCAACTCGGCAGCCGGCTGCTGCATCGCACCACCCGGCAGGTCCAGCTGACCCACGACGGCAGCGTGGTGCTGGAGCGTTGCCGCCACCTGCTGGAAGACATGGAGGAGCTGGAGAGCCTGTTCCACGACGGCAGCCGCGCCAGCGGCCGGCTCAAGGTCGACGTGCCGAGCCGGGTGGCGCGACTGCTGATCGCCCCGGCGCTGCCGGAATTCTTCCGCCAGCATCCGGACATCGAACTGGAACTGGGCTCCAGCGACCGTTCGGTGGACCTGGTGCAGGAGGGCGTCGACTGCGTCCTGCGGGTCGGCCAGTTGGGCAACAGCAGCCTGGTGGCGCGACGCCTCGGCGAGATGCAACTGATCAATTGCGCCAGTCCCGCCTACCTGGAAGAGCATGGCGAGCCACGGACGCCAGCCGACCTCGACCGGCACTGGGCGGTCAACTATGCCTCGCCCAGCAGCGGCCGGGTGTTGCCCTGGGAGTACCGCGAGGATGGGCGCACCCTGACCCGCGCGTTGCGCAGCCGGGTCACGGTGAACAACGCGGAAAGCTACATCGCCTGCTGCCTGTCCGGACTGGGCCTGATCCAGATCCCTGCCTACGACGTGCGCGAGCACCTCCAACGCGGCGAGCTGCGCGAGGTGCTGCCGCAGTGGCGGGCCGAAGCGATGCCGGCGTACGCCCTGTATCCGCACCGGCGGCATCTGTCGCGGCGGGTCAGGGCATTCGTCGACTGGCTGGAGCAACTGCTCCGCGCCCGCCTCTAGTCCACGACGTTCATCTCCCCGGCGCGTTCCGGGCTACGGCAAACGGCCGGATTCTGCGACAATGCGCGCCGTTTTCGATTCGCCGCGAGAGAGCCCATGTCCGCCTGCCAGTCCCCCATCATCGTCGCCCTGGATTTCCCCACCCGTGAGGCCGCCCTGGCGCTGGCCGATCAGCTGGACCCGAAACTGTGCCGGGTGAAGGTCGGCAAGGAACTCTTCACCAGTTGTGCCGCGGGTATAGTCGAGACCTTGCGTGGCAAGGGCTTCGAGGTGTTCCTCGACCTGAAATTCCACGACATCCCGAACACCACGGCGATGGCGGTGAAGGCCGCCGCCGAGATGGGCGTGTGGATGGTCAACGTGCACTGCTCCGGCGGCCTGCGCATGATGGCCGCCTGCCGCGAGACGCTGGAGGCCTTCAGCGGGCCCAGGCCGTTGCTCATCGGCGTGACCGTGCTGACCAGCATGGAGCGCGAGGACCTGGCGGGCATCGGCCTCGACATCGAGCCCCAGGAGCAGGTGTTGCGCCTCGCCGCCCTGGCGCAGAAGGCCGGCATGGACGGCCTGGTCTGCTCGGCCCAGGAAGCGCCGGCGCTGAAGGCCGCCCATCCGGGCCTGCAACTGGTCACGCCGGGCATCCGCCCGGCCGGCAGCGCCCAGGACGACCAGCGGCGCATCCTCACCCCGCGCCAGGCCCTGGACGCCGGCTCCGATTACCTGGTGATCGGCCGGCCGATCAGCCAGGCCGCCGACCCGGCCAAGGCGCTGGCGGCGATCGTCGCCGAACTGGGCTGAGGCGGCTTCCCCCACGCCTGCCGTCGGCGACCGTCGCGCGCCGTGTCGAGCCGGACTGGCGCAGGCATCATCCGCGCCTGTCCCTCCCCAGCGTCTAGGCTTGTAGCGGGCACTCCGGCAAGTACCGGTGGCAACGGTTTCACAGTTTCGTGAGGAAAAATTGCAAGTGCCTTGCCGGCTGGCCCCAGGCCAGTAGGATCGCTGTTTTCCCCGGAAACGCGAGGTCGGGATGCTGAACACCCTGGAAGCCTGCCTGAAGGCGGTCGATGAGATTCTCCTGGGCAAGGACCGCCAGGTGCGCCTGGCCCTGGCCTGCCTGCTGGCCCGTGGGCACCTGTTGATCGAAGACCTGCCGGGGATGGGCAAGACCACCCTCAGCCATGCCCTGGCGCGGGTGCTCGGGCTCAGTTTCCAGCGCATCCAGTTCACCTCGGACCTGCTGCCGGGCGATATCCTCGGTACCTCGGTGTTCGACAAGGACAGCGGGCAATTCGTCTTCCATCCCGGGCCGATCTTCGCCGAACTGGTGCTTGCCGACGAGATCAACCGTGCCACGCCGAAAAGCCAGAGCGCCTTGCTCGAGGCGATGGAAGAAGGCCAGGTGACCATCGAGGGCGCCACCCGGCCCTTGCCGGAACCGTTCTTCGTCATCGCCACGCAGAACCCGGCCAGCCAGGGCGGCACCTTCTCCCTGCCGGAATCGCAGCTGGATCGCTTCCTGATGCGCCTGTCGCTGGGCTACCCCGGACGCGCGGCGGAACGCTCGCTGTTGCTCGGCGAAGCTCGGCGCGATCTGCTGCCGCGCCTGGAACCCTTGCTCGACCACGCGGCGCTGGCCGCTTTCCAGGCCGAAGTGCCGAAGGTCCGCGCCAGCGATGCGCTGGTGGACTACGTGCTGCGCCTGGTCGAAGCGACCCGCACGCAGCCGGCCTTCGCCCTCGGCCTGTCGCCGCGCGGTAGCCTGGCGTTGCTCGCCGCGGCGCGTGCCTGGGCGCTGCTGGCGGGACGCGACTATGTGATTCCGGAAGACGTCCAGGCGGTGTTGCCGGCGGTCGCCGGGCATCGCCTGCGCGACCAGGCGGACCCCACCGGGCACGGTGGCGGCGCGCTGGTGCAATGGCTGTTGCGCGAAGTCCCGGCGCTCTGATGCGCCTGCGCAACTGGCCGCGCTGGCAGCGCTGGCTGAACCGGCGGATACCGCCGGCGAGCAGCGTCGAGCTGAACCAGCGTCGCGTATTCATCCTGCCGACCCGCCAGGGCGGCGCTTTCGGCCTGGCGCTGCTGGTGATGCTGCTGGCGGCGATCAACTACCAGAACAGCCTGGCCTACGGGTTGACCTTCCTGCTGCTGTCCCTGGGCGTGGTGACCATCCTCCATACCTATCGCAACCTTGCCGGCCTGCGCCTCACCGCGTTGGGAGCGGACCCGGTGTTCGCCGGCGAGCGCGCCGGTTTTCGGGTGCGCCTGGAAAGCCCGCGGCGGGCGCGCCAGGCCATCGCCGTCGGCTGGCCGGAGCGGCCGCTGGAATACGCCGACCTGGCAGGCGACGCGGCTGCCGAGGTGCTGCTGTTCCACCCGACCGAGCGACGCGGCTGGCTGCGGCCGGGGCGCCTGCGGGTGGAGAGTCGCTTTCCCCTCGGCCTGCTGGTGGCCTGGAGCTGGGTCGACCTGCGCCAGCAGGCGCTGGTCTACCCTCGGCCGCTGGCCGGCGAGCCGTTCCTCGCGCCGGGCGCGGAGGATGCCGAGGACCAGGGGCGCGCGCTGGCGAGCGCGGGCGTCGACGACTACCAGGGACTGCGCGCCTACCAGCCGGGCGACTCGCGGCGGCGCCTGCACTGGAAGGCGTTTTCCCGTGGCCAGGGGCTGCTGGTGAAGGACTTCGCCGCGCTCGGCGGGGAAGACTTGTGGCTGGAATTCGAGCGCCTCGGCGGGGATCTCGAAAGTCGCCTGGGCCGCTTGTGCCATGCAGTCCTGGAACTCTCCGCGCGGCAGCAGCCCTATGGCCTGGCGCTGCCCGGCACACGCCTGCAACCGGCCAGCGGCGAGGCCCAGCGCGAGGCCTGCCTGCGTGCGCTAGCGTTGTTCGGAGCGGCGCGATGAACGCGATTCCGCGGGTCGCGCTGGTCTGGCTGCTGGTGGCGCAGGTACTGGTGATCCTGCCGCACCTGGCCTACATGCCGCTGTGGATCGCGGCCATGTGGCTCGGTTGCGCGGCCTGGCGGGTGCAGGTCTTCCGCATGCGTGCCGGCTATCCGCGCGCCTGGGTCAAGCTGGCCCTGGCGCTGCTCGCCGGGGCCGGGGTCTGGTTGTCGCGCGGCAGCCTGGTGGGCCTGGACGCGGGGGCGGTGCTGCTGATCGCCGCGTTCATCCTCAAGCTGGTGGAAATGAAGACCCGCCGCGATGCGCTGGTACTGGTGTTCCTCGGTTTCTTCGCAGTGGTGGTGGGCTACCTGTTCGACGACGGTTTCCTCGCCGCGCTGTACAGCCTGCTGCCGGTGACCGCGTTGCTGGCGGCGCTGATCGGCTTGCAGCAGAGCGCTTTCGCCAGCCGGCCCTGGCCGACCCTGCGGCTGGCCGGCGGGCTGTTGCTGCAGGCGCTGCCGCTGATGCTCCTGCTGTTCCTGTTCTTCCCCCGCCTGGGGCCGCTGTGGTCGTTGCCGATGCCCGGCAACAAGGGGGTCACCGGACTCTCGGAGAGCATGGCGCCAGGGGATATCGCCGAGCTTGGGCGCTCCGCCGAACTGGCGTTCCGGGTCCGCTTCGAGGGCGCACCGCCGCCGCGCGAGCAGCTCTACTGGCGCGCCTTGACCATGGAGCGTTTCGACGGACGACGTTGGGCTCAGGCGCCGCAATGGTCGGGCGAGGATGCTATGCACTGGCAGAAGCGTGGCCCCGAGCTGCGCTACGACGTGATCATGCAGCCCAGTTCGCAGTCCTGGCTGTTCGCCCTCGACGTGGCGCAGACCGACCAGACCGACACGCGCCTGATGAGCGATTTCCACCTGCAGCGACGGCAGCCGGTCGAGCAACGTCTGTTCTACCGAGTCAGTTCCTGGCCACAGGCGCTGCGCGAGTCCAGCATCGATCCGCGCATGCGCTGGCGCAACCTGCAGTTGCCGATGCACGGCAATCCGCGCGCGCGCGCCCTGGCCGAGCAACTGCGCCAGGCCCATGCGCAACCGCAGGCACTGGTCGCGGCCCTGTTGCAGCGCTTCAACCGCGAGCCCTTCGCCTACACCCTGAAACCGCCAGCGACCGGTGCCGACGGGGTGGACGATTTCCTGTTCGACACGCGCAGCGGCTTCTGCGCGCATTACGCCGGGGCGATGGCTTTCGTCCTGCGCGCCGCGGGCATTCCTGCGCGAGTGGTGGCCGGCTACCAGGGCGGCGAGCTGAATCCGGCGGGCAACTACCTGCTGGTGCATCAGTTCGACGCCCACGCCTGGGTCGAATACTGGCAGCCGGAGCAGGGCTGGCTGAGCGTCGACCCGACCTACCAGGTGGCGCCCGAACGGATCGAACAGGGGCTGGAGCAGGCCCTGGCCGGGGACAGCGAGTACCTCGCCGACGCACCGCTGTCGCCGTTGCGCTACCGTGGCCTGCCCTGGCTCAACGACATGCGTCTGGCCTGGGACAGCCTGAACTACGGCTGGCAACGCTGGGTCCTGGCCTACCAGGGTGAGCAGCAGGGCGCCTTCCTGCAGCGCTGGTTCGGCGGGCTCGATCCGACCCGACTGGGCCTGTTGCTCGGTGCCGCGGCGATATTGTCGGTCGGTCTGCTCGCGCTGTTCCTGCTCAAGCCCTGGCAAGGCCGTGACGATCTGCGCAGCCGCCAACTGCGCCGCTTCGAACGCCTGCTGGAGATGCATGGCCTGCGCCGTTCCCCCGGCGAAGGGCTACGCTCCTACGGCGAGCGCGCCGCCCGCGTCCTGCCGGCGCAGGCGCCAGCCATCGCGGCCTTCGTCGGCGCGTTCGAAGCGCAACGCTATGGACACGGCGGTGCCGATGATCCAGGGTTGCGTCTGCGCGCATTGCGCCGGGCGCTGCCCTGGCGCCTGGTGCGCACGCCCACGCGGGATGGCCGGGGAGAGGAGCAGGCATGACGGGGTTCATCGATGAACTGCTGGCCGAGGTGATCGGCCAGCAGGTGGCGTTGATGTCGGCGGTCGCCCGCCTGGAGGCGCGCACGGATGGCGAGGCACTGCACGACCTGCGCATCGCCCTGCGCCGTCTGCGCAGCCTGCTGCGGCCGATCCGCGGAGTCCCCGGCGTCGAGGAGCTGGAGCATGCCGCCGCCGAGGTCGGGCGGCTCAGCGGGCCGATCCGCGACCTGGAGGTGCTGCTGCCGGCGCTCGCCGCCGAAGGGCTGCGGGATGCGCTGGCGGTGCGCCGGCCGGTGCTGGAGTCCGGCTACGTGGCGGTTCTCGCCAGCCAGCCGCTGCACCGCCTGCAGCTTTGCCTGGACGTCTGGCCGGCCCTGTTGCGTACGGCCCAGCGGCATGCCGTGCTGGATGGCCTGCATGGCCGGGTGCGCAAGCGCCTGCGCCGGCAATGGAAGACCCTGCACGCCGAGCTGGCGGACACCACCTACGAGCACTGGCACCCGCTACGGCTACGGATCAAGCGCGTGCGCTACGGGCTGGAGGCCTATCCGCACGATTGCAGCATTCCCGGCTCGCTGCTGGCGCCGCTCAAGGCGGCCCAGTCGGCGCTGGGCGATTGGCACGACCTCGAACAGTGGCTGTTGCGATGCCAGCGCGAGCCGGACCTGGCGCCCGTGCGCGAGGTCTGGACGGCACGCTTCGAACTGGCCCGGGAGCGTGCCGGACGGGCCCTGTCGACATTGCAGCAGGCGCTTGCCGAGCACTGAGGCCGCCGGTATTCCGATCGGCTTTTTCCCAAGGATCGCCTCGCCTAAGATGGGCCCTCGAATCCCCTCGCGAGGCACACATGAATTTTTCCGAATTGATCCAGGCGGTCCGCCGCGACCCTTCCTCGGTGGTAGTACCGGCCAGTTGGGGCCAGGGCCGCGCCACCTTCGGTGGCCTGGTGGTGGCGTTGGCCTACGAGGCCATGCTTGCGGTGGTCGAGGCGGGGCGTCCGTTGCGCTCCATCGGCGTCAGCTTCGTCGGACCGCTGGCCCCCGAGCAGCCGGCGAGCTTCAGCGCCCGGTTGTTGCGCGAGGGCAAGGCGGTGAGCCAGGTACAGGTCGAGGTCCGTCAGGGCGAGCAGGTGGTGACGCTGGTCCAGGCCAGTTTCGGCGTCGCCCGCGCGTCGGCGGTGGCGGTGGAAGCGTTGCCGGCGGCCGGGATGAAGGGCCCCGAAGAGAGCCAGGAGCTGCCCTATATCCGTAACGTGACCCCGGAGTTCACTCGCTACATCGCCATGCGCTGGGCAGTGGGCGGCCTGCCGTTCTCTTCGAACAAGTCGCGCCAGATGGGCGGCTGGATGCGTTTCCGCGACGAACCCGAGGGAGAGCCCATGGAGGTTTCCCACCTGCTGGCGCTGCTCGACTCCTGGCCGCCGGCGCTGTTGCCGCACCTGGGCACCCCGGCGATGGCCAGCTCGCTGACCTGGACCGCCGAGTTCCTCCAGCCGCTGCCGCAGCAAGGCAGCGGCGACTGGTGCCGTTACCTGGCGGAGATCGAGGAGGCGCGTGACGGCTACGGCCACGTGGCGGCGCGGATGTGGAGCGCCGACGGCCAGTTGCTGGCGATCAGCCGGCAGATGGTCACGGTGTTCGGCTGAGGCGCATGTCAGGCGGGCGCGTACTCGGTGCGGTTGCGCCCGCCGCTCTTGGCCTGGTAGAGCGCGCTGTCGGCGCGCACCAGCAGGCTTTCCAGGTCGTCCCCGGCGTCCCTGCGCAGGGCGACGCCGATGCTCACGGTCATTCGCAACGGTTCGCCGTCGGGATTGCTCACCCGTAGCGCCTCGACGCCGGCGCGCAGCCGTTCGGCGACGTCCAGCGCCTGGTCCAGGCTGACCTCTGGAAGCAGCGCGGCGAATTCCTCGCCGCCCAGGCGACCGAGCAGGTCCACCTCGCGCAGGCCCTGGCGCAGGGTCTCGGCGACACGTTGCAGGGCGCGGTCGCCGGTCAGGTGGCCGTGGCTGTCGTTGATGTTCTTGAAGTGGTCGATGTCCAGCATCAGCGCCACGCAGGGGTGGCGGAAGCGTTCGGCGGCCTTGAGCATGAGTTCCGCCTGGTGCAGGAACGAGTGGCGGTTGTGCAGGCCGGTCAGGGTATCGGTGCTGGCCAGCAGGCGCAGTTCCTGCTCCATGGCCTTGCGCCGGCTGATGTCGTAGCACCAGATCAGGGTCGCCGGCTCGCCGTCGATTTCCAGGTGGCGCGCGCAGATCACCGCCCAGCAAGGCGTTTCCCCGCATAGCTGGGCTTCCCAGCCATCCACCTGGCCGCGCGCCTCCAGGGCGTTCTGCAGGCGGCTGTATTCGCTGGTGCTGGCGAACAGCCGGGGCAGGTTGAAGTCGTCCTGGGCCTGGCAACCCAGGCGCTTGAGCAGGCGTGGGCTGACGTAATGGATGCTGGCGCCGCAGGCGCTGAGCAGGACCACGTCGCTCGGGCTGGCCTCGAGGATGAAATGCAGCAGCGCCTTGCCTTCGCTGAGCTGGCGGGTGCGCTCGCCGACGCGTTTCTCCAGGGTGGCGTTAAGCTCGATCAGATGCCCGGCCAGTTGCTGTGCGCGTTTGAAGTCGGTGACCAGGCGCAGCACCAGCAGGGCACCGCCGGCACCGATCCCGAGCAGGGCCCAGAACAACGCGTAGAACGCCCGGTGCAGGCGCTTGCGGTCGACGTCCAACTGGTTGGTCAGGGCGATGTTGCTGGCGACGACGATCTGGTGGGTCGGTTCGAGCAAGGGCGGAACCTGCTGGACGATCTCCGCGGCCAGGCGGCGCGCGGCGACGGGATCGCCCCAGGGGGCCTGGTTCGACCAGCGATCGCTGAGCTCGATCAGGCGTTGCAGGGTGGCCTGTACCTCCGGACGCGGTTCGGCGAGATGCCTGAACAACGACTGGCGGCGCAGCGGCGCGATCAGGCTGGCGAGGACTTCGAGACGGATCGCCAGGTCGTCGGCTTGGCCTTCGCCGCTCTCGGTGTGCCGCGCGGCGTCCAGCGTGCGATCCAGTTCGGCGCGCAGCGAGTAGGTCTGCCACAGCTCGTTGTGCAGGTTCGGCTGGGCCAGTTGCTGGGCCTGGCGCACCGCCAGCCACAGCGCAGCCCCGGCGATCAGCGCCATGAGCAGCACCAGGCCGAGCAACAGCCCCATGATCTGGCGTTGCCGGCGCAGCTTTGTCGGATCGAGCAGCGGCACAGTCATGTCCGTTACTTACTCAAGAGTGATGGAGCTGACCTGCCAGACGGTACGGTTGTAGTAGACCTGGTTTCTCAACTCAGGATAGCGGGCCATCGGGTAGATGATGAAAAGCGGTCCGCGTTCGCGGATCGCCATGTAGGCGCCGTTGCGGCGATAGGCGAGGATGGGCTGGTAGCTGTCGAGGTCGCTGTACGGGATGATCGCCGAGTAGTCGTTCAGCGCCAGCACGCGCAGGCGCGTGGGCGGCGCCAGGTCCAGGTGGCGCAGCAACAGGCTGAGGCGCACGCCTTGCCAGCGGGCGTTGGCCTCGCCGGGGAGCTGGGCTTCCAGGGTCTCGCTGGGCAGGGCTTCGAGGTCGGACAGGGTCAGCCGTACGGGAGCGTCGCCGGACCGCTGCAGGGTGACGATCGGACGTCCGCCCAGCGGCACGGGCTCCGCGGCCTGGGCAAGAGGCAGCCCCAGGCAACAGAGAAAGACGATTAATTGACGCGTTGACGGCATGTTGTCGGTCCACGACAGGATTCCGTCGATTATATCGGCAGCGTCGCGCTAAAACTGAAGGGCTGTGCAAAATCCCGGACGAACTGTCACTTATGCCGTTCGCGCCAAGCCCGCCACCAGGCGCCGCTGAGGACGAAGCGGGGGAAGGTGACGAACTGCTCGACGAGCAGGCGACTGACAGCGTCGCGCCGATCGCTGAATGGCTCGGGTGCCTGTTCCTCCAGCGCGTGTCCCTTGGCCTGGATCGCCAGGCCGGCGCCGATGCCGATGACACCGAGCACCACCTGCAGCAGGTCCAGGCCGAACAGGCCGCCGAGCAGCAGGATCGCAGCGACGATGAACAGCGGCACGGCGATCAGGTGCAGGACCAGGTTGGTCGGGTTGCGGTGGTTGGCGGCATAGCCGCGCCATTGCCAGGCGAGCAGGTTGGGATGACGTTTGCCCATGTTCTCGGTACTCCGTGACGGCGACCCGCGGGGCGGATCCTTGCATGTCGTCGAGTCTAGGCGGGGTGCGGCAGCGCGGCGAATGATTCCTGCCTATCCGGGCGATAGGCAGGTGCGCCTGCGGATCAGAGGCGTAGCTGGCCGATGGCGCGGGTCAGATCGCCCGCCAGGTCGACCAGTTGCTGACTGGTGGCCGCCGACTCGACGGTCTGCTGCACGGTGAGTTCGGTGACGTCGCGGATGCCCACCACCGAACGGGTCATCTCTTCCGCGACCTGGCTCTGCTGTTCCGCGGCGACGGCGATCTGCGTGTTGCTTTCACGCATCTGCGCCACCGCGTTGGCGATCGCCGCCAGCGCCTCGCCGGCGTCGCCGGCCTGGCTGACGCAACCGTCGGCCTTGAGCGAGCTTTCCTGCATGAACTCCACGGCGTCGCGGGTACCCGACTGCAGGGCGAGGATCATCTGGGTGATCTCGTCGGTGGAGTCCTGCACGCGACGGGCGAGGTTGCGCACCTCATCGGCCACCACGGCGAAGCCGCGGCCCATTTCCCCGGCTCGCGCGGCCTCGATGGCGGCGTTGAGGGCAAGCAGGTTGGTCTGTTCGGCGATGCCGTGGATCACGTTGACCACGCCGCTGATCTTCTGGCTGTCTTCGGCCAGCTTCTGGATCATCTCGGCGGTGTCCTGGACGCCCTGGGACAACCCGGCGATCGACGCGCTGACCCGGCTCACCGCCTGCTGGCCGGCGCCGGCCAGGCGGTCGGCTTCCTGCGACTGGTCACGGGTGTCGGCGGCGTGCTGGGCGATATGGAAGACCGTGGTGGACATCTCGTTGATCGCGGTGGCGGTCTGGTCGGTCTCGCTCTGCTGGCCGAGCATGCCCTGGCGTACCTGGCCCATGCTGCGGGCCAGCGCCTGGGCGCCTTCGTCGAGCTTGGTAGCGGCCGCGGCGACGGTGCCGACGATGCGCTGGTAGCCGGCCTGCATGGCGTTGAAGGCACTGGCCATCTGGCCGACTTCGTCGCGTCCCTGCAGCGGTACGCGAGCGGACAGGTCGCCGCTCTTCTCGACGTGCAGCATCACGTCCTTGAGGGTATGCAGGTGGGTGAGGATGAAGCGGATCAGCAGTTGCGAGGCCGCCAGCAGCGCCAGCATCAGCACCAGCACGGCGACGGCGTAGGCGCCGGCACGGTCGGCGAAGACCTGCCACAGGTCGCTGGCCGGGGCGAGCACGGCGAAGCGCTGGCCGGAGCCGGTCTGGCCGACCCAGGCGCCGAGCAGCGGGGTATCGCCCTGGCGCGCGCCGGACAACTCGATCCAACCCTGCCCCTTGCCCAGCGCCTGGGCAGCGGTGCCGCCCAGGCTCGCGGCCTGTTCCAGCGGCAGCAGGTTGCTGCGGGCGGGCAGGGTGCTGCCGGCCGGCCAGCTCTGAACCAGCTCGCCCTCGGCGGCGGCGGCGCGCTGGGCGGAAGCGTTGCGCCCGGCGGCTTCCTGCTGCATGGCGAACAACACCAGCAGCAGGGTGGTGAAGAAGGCCACCGCGTTGACGGCCCAGAACTTGTATTTCAGTGGAATGTCGCTGATCCAGGTGCCCATAGGGGGATTTCTTCTTATCGGCAAGATAATGGCAAGGCGCCATTATCTTGAAAGCTGAGTAAGGGGCAATCGTTGATGCGGGTCAACGAGACCGTTCGTCAGCTTAGCGGCCGATCCGCCGGGAGCTTGAGGGCGATCTCAGTCGATCGTCGGCAGGCCGAAGAACGCCCGCGCCGCGGCGCTGGTGTGAGCGGCCAGGCGCTCCGCGCTCTCGCCGCGATGGCGGGCCACGCAGTCGAGCACCTCGACCAGGTAGGCCGGCTCGTTGCGCCCGTTCTTCGGCTTCGGCCGCAGGCTGCGCGGCAGCAGGTAGGGCGCGTCGCTTTCCAGCATGAGACGGCCGACCGGGATCTCGCCTACCAGATCATGCAGGTGGGTGCCGCGGCGCTCGTCGTTGATCCAGCCGGTGATGCCGATGTGCAGGTCGAGGTCGAGGTAGCCATACAGCGCCCGGCGCTCGCCGGTGAAACAATGTACGACGGCGGCCGGCAGGCGATCGCGGAAGTCGCGCAGGATCGCCAGCAGGCGCTCGCTGGCGTCGCGTTCGTGGAGGAACACCGGACGCTGTAGCTCGACGGCCAGTGCCAGTTGTTCCTCGAGGGCCTTTTCCTGGGCCGGACGGGGAGAGAAGTCGCGATTGAAGTCGAGGCCGCATTCGCCCACCGCGCGTACCCGCGGGTCGTCGAACAGGGCGCGCAGGCCGCGAGCGGTGTCGGCGTTCCAGTGGCTGGCCTCGTGGGGGTGGACGCCGGCGGTGGTAAACAGCCGGCCGCCCTCGTCGAGTTCGCCGCAGAGCTGCAGCGCCTGTTCGCTGTCGGCCAGGCTGGTGCCGGTGATGACCATCTGTACCACCCCGGCGGCGCGCGCGCGGGCGAGCAGTGCTTCACGTTCCGGGGCGAAGCTGGCGTGGGTCAGATTGACGCCGATATCGATGAGTTGCATGGTGCCTTCCTGGAGTTCGCAGCGAGGCGGCGCCCCCTCGATCGCGCCGGACCCGCCGGGGGATGGGTGGCAAACCGCTTGTAGAACAATCCGTTATAATCGCAGATCGGGTTCTTCGGCGCCCGGATTATCTACCCAATGCCTCCGTTTGCAGCCGCTGTCGGAGAGGAACTTGCCAAGACTGCCATGCTCTGATTGATCCGGTCCCCCGGAGAGGGACATCGAGCCTGGCCTCTGGAGACCTGGATGACGCGTCTGTTGCTGCTTTCGCTTTGCCTGCTGGTGCTCGCACCCTTGCCGGCGGCTGCGCGCATCACCGGCCAGCCGGACAACTGGCACAGGGAACAGCCGGAGACCCGCGACCTGGCGAGCATCCGCCGCTCTGGCGTGCTCAAGGTGCTGGTCAACCAGAGCCGCAACAGCTCGGGTGAGGTGAAGGGCGAGCCGATTGGCGTCGAGTACCGTCGCCTGCGCGCCTTCGAGCAATACCTCAACAGCCGCTCGCCGTCCGCGCGGAACCTCACCCTCAAGCTCATACCCAAGCCCAAGGACCAGTTGCTTGCCGCCCTGCAGCGTGGCGAAGGCGACCTGGTCGCCCCCGGCGAACTGCTGCCGGCGCACGACGGCCTGCAGGTCAGCCCGAGCGCGCCGGTGCGCGCCGATGTGCCGCTGGTGCTGGTGGCGCGCAAAGGCAACCGGCGCTACACGCGCCTGGAGCAGTTGTCCGGGCGGACCATCCCGCTGCCGGCCGGCAGCGCCGCCGAGGGCGCCATCGAGCTGGTCAACCAGCGCCTGGCGCAACGCCGCATGGCACCGATCCGTATCGAAAAGCTGGACGCTTCCCTGGCCGTCGAGGATGTGATGGAAATGGTCCAGGCAGGCATCCTCGGCTTCACCGTGGTCGAGCAGCCCATCGCCGAACGCTGGGCCAAGGTGCTGCCGAAGCTGCGCGTCGACCGCCACCTGGTGCTGGACAATCGCGCCGACATGGCCTGGTACGTGCGCCGCGATGCCAGCACCCTGCGCGCGACCATCGACCGCTTCCTCGCCGACTACCGCGCGCCGGCCGACCAGGACGTGGCTTTCCAGCGCGTCTACCGGCGCGCCTACAAGGTCCGCAACCCCCTCGGCGCGGCGGACCGCAAGCGCCTGGAAGCGGTCCGTCCACTGCTGCAGCGCTACGCGCGGCAGAGCAGCATGGACTGGCTGGCGCTGGCGGCGGTGGCCTACAAGGAGTCGCATCTGAACCCGAAGGCGCGCGGTTCCGGCGGCGCCAGCGGGCTGATGCAGATCACCCCGGCGGCGGCGCGCAGCGTCGGGGTCGGCAATGTGCACGACAAGGACAGCAACGTGCTGGCCGCCAGTCGCTACCTGACCAAGATCCGCAAGCAGTTCTTCTCCAGCAAGCACCTCGACGAACGCGAGCGCCTGGCGTTCACCCTGGCGGCCTACAACATGGGCCCGGAGCGGGTACAGAACCTGCGCACCCAGGCGCGTCGCCGGGGGCTCGATCCGAATCGCTGGTTCTTCCAGGTCGAGCGGGTGGCTGCGGAAGAGATAGGCATGGGTGTGGTGAGTTATGTCAGCAGCGTCAACAAGTACTACCTTGCATATGAACGCGAACGGGTTCGCCTGGAGCCCGGGGTGCGTGCGAAGACGGCGACGGCTCAAAAATAATCTATAAATTCGATATTGATAACGCGTTTTTTACGGTTTTAATATCGAATTATCTTGCCTATAGTGTGCCCATCTTATCCCACACCTGAGGACGCACCATGAATCCACTGATCAAGACCATCCTGTCGACCAACGCCGGTGCCGGCCTGGCCATCCTGCGTATCGTCACCGGTCTTACCCTGATGTCCCACGGTTCGCAAAAGCTCTTCGGCATGTTCGGCGGCGCCGGCCTGAACGGCATGGCGCAGTGGTTCGAATCCATCGGCCTGACCCCTGGCTACCTGCTGGCGCCCCTGGCCGGCAGCGCCGAGTTCTTCGGCGGCCTGGCGCTGGTGATCGGCCTGCTGGTGCGTCCGGCGTCGGTGGTGGTGGGCTTCACCATGATCGTGGCGATCTTCAGCGTGCACATCGGCAATGGCTTCTTCATCACCGACAACGGCTATGAATATGCCCTGACCCTGCTGATGATCAGCGTGGCGCTGCTGATCGATGGCGCCGGCAAGTTCTCGCTGGACGGCAAGCTGTCCCGCTGAACCGGGCTGGCGACGAAAAAGGGCGGACACCTTCGGGTGGCCGCCCTTTTTCGTTGCGGCGCGCAGCACAGGTTTCCGCCTCGCCGGCCACGCCAGGGCTGCACCCCTGAGGGTAGCGTTATCCGCCGAAGCCCCTTCGCCGCGTTCTTGGCGTTTCCGTGTCGGTCAGCGCTGCTCGGCCTGGCGCATCTGTTCCAGCGCGCCCAGGCGCAAGCGTTCCTGTTCGCTGAAGCGCTCCTCGGCCAGGCGTTCGACCGCCGCGCGGCGGTCGGCTTCGCTCAGCCCGGTATTGCCTTCGATCCGGCTCTTCTCGGCGAAATAGTCGTCCAGCCGGCCCTTCCAGGCCGAGCGTTGCCGATCGAGTTGCTCCAGGCGGGTGGTGGCTTCGGCGCCCACCAGTTGCTGACGCATCTGGCGGATGGCTTCCGGGCCGGCGCCAGCGGCCTGGAGGGCGGCGGTCTGCTGCTGCAGTTCGCTTTGCAGTTGCGGCAGCACGCTTTCCTGCTGGTCTTCCGGCAGGCTGGCGCGCAGGCGGTCGATGGCGGCGGCCTTTTCCTCGGCGCTGAGCTTGCCGTCCTGGCGGATCGCCAGGCGCTCCAGGGTGAACTGGTTGTAGGTTTCCTCGTCGGCGAAGAACGCCACGTGCGCTTCGTTGCTGAAGATCCGCGCGCGCAGGGCTTTCACCGCGGCTTCCCGCTGGCGCAGGGCGTCGAGGTCGGCCAGGCGCGGCAGGTCGCGTTCGAGCAGCACCAGTTCCTTCTTGTAGTCGATGTATTGCTGCATCAGCGCCAACGCCTGGCCGCGCGCCGGCTCCTGGAGTTCGGCGGCGATGTAGGCGCGCAGGCGGTCCAGGCTTTGCTGCAGGGGCTCTTCGCCGACGGCGCTGAGGAAGTAGTCGAACAGGTTGCGGATGTCGCGGGTGATCAGCAGGTTGCCGCTGGCGTCGACACTGAAACTGCCATCGACGCTGGTGCCCCTGAAGGAGGTTGGCAGCGGCGCGACCTTGGCCGGCATGACCTGGGGGGCCGGCACCGCTTCTCCCGCGGAGGCTGCTGGCGGGGCGCGGTCTGCGCCCGCCTGCGGGCTGGCCGGGGGCGCCGTCTCGGGGGCGGGGGAAGGTTCCAGCCAGACGAACCAGGCCAGGCTGGCGGCGAACGCCAGTGGAATCAGCAGGAGGATTTTCTTCACGCGAGGGGGCTTCCGGGAAAGGGCCGGGGCCGAGGCCCCGGCCGGGGTCCTACAGGCTGGCGTTCTTCAGGCGGTTGGCGTGCTGGCGGTAGACGCTGACCGGGCTGGTCTCGAACAGGCTGGTGAGGCCGAAGACCTGGTTCACCTCGTCCAGGTGGTTCATCCGGTAGTTGTCGCGGATCACCATGCCCAGGTGTGAACTGCAGGTGCCGACCAGGCCGTCGTTGGCGGTGCCGTTCTTGAAGGTCAGCGACGAGGCGCCGAGGAAGGCGTCGCTCGGATCGAGGAAGTTGGTCAGCGGCGAGGAACCGCTCCAGGAGTAATAGCTCACGCCGTTGACCTTGTAGGCGCCTTCGCCGCAGGCCGAGGTGGGGATGCCCTGCGGGTACTTGGCGTTGAAGCGCGCGGCACCCTCGCTGTTCAGCGACTCCAGCGAGCCCAGTGAATTCTGCGTACCGGTGCTGCCGCTGGAAAGGAAGCTGATCAGCGCGCCGAGGCTGTTGACCAGCCCGGAGAGGACTGCCTCGCCGGCCGAACCCGGTGGGATCTGGCGCAGGAAGTCGGCGGTGTCCGAACCCTTGTGCGGGGCGCCGACGCTGGTGGCGGAAGCGATCAGGTCGGGACGTACGGCGGCGACGTAGCGGATGGTCGGCCCGCCGTGGCTGTGGCCGATCAGGTTGACCTTGGGCTGGCCGCTGAGGGCGACGATTTCCTCCACCTGTTGCAGCAACTGCTCGCCGCGGACTTCCGAGGTGTCCAACTGGCTGACTTCGGTGACGTAGACCTGGGCACCGTCACGGCGCAAGGCGCTGGGAATGCCGAACCAGTAGTCGACCCCGAGGATGTTGTCGAAGCCGAGCATGCCGTGGGCCAGCACGATGGGGTATTTGGTCTGGGTGTAGGTGCTGGCCTGGATCAGAGGGCTGGCAGCGAGAGAGGCGAGGCCGATGGCCAGGCCGAGGGGGAGCAGAGACTTCTTCTTCATGTTGTTCTCATCTCAGGTTGATGGGGCCGAGGGGCGCGTCCTGCCAGCCATCGCCCGAATCCTTCCGGGAGAACCGCTTCGCTGTCCCTTGCGCAGGAACCGTGCCAGCTTCGGCTTTTTTCCTCCAGGCCAGGAAATCCGCGGCTTCCTGGCGGCCGGTCATAACCTGCGTGGCAGAGCGGAAGAGGCGGGTTGTTACGGCGCGAAACGCTCGTTTGAATCTTCCCCGCACAACGCCCAGCGAGCGAGTGTGCGGTAGCGCACGCCCGCGGCGTCGTTTTGCGAGCAAAACAGGCTGAAATGGTCGACCTGCCATACGAAGGTTGGGGGTGGCGGGACGTCCTCCAGCGGCGCGGCATCGCGAGCCAGGGTCAGATGGGCGCTGAATGGGCGGGTTTCCACGGGCAGCTCCAGTTCGGCAAGGCCGGAGCGCAGGGCGCGGCGCAGACGCAGGAGGGCGCCGGGCGGTTGGCTGGGGGCCAGCAGCAGGATGCCGTTCCTCCAGCGCAGCAGACGGTCGAGACACAGGTCGAAGGGCGCGGCCTCGATGGCCGCGGCCATGTCCAGCAGGGCCTCGAGCCGAGCGGACGAGACCTGCCCGAGGAAGGCCAGGGTCAGGTGCAGGTTCGCCGTCGCCACCTGGCGTCCGGGCAGTGGCCGGTCATCGCGCCACCGGCCGATCCGCTCGGCGAGGGGAGGTGGGCAGGGCAGGGCGAAGAACAGGCGAAGAAAGCGATCGGGCATGGGCGCCTCCGCGTGTTTCTTGACAGTCTCCATGCGGCTTTTCTAGGATGCGCGTGCGCCGATTTAAACAGCAACTTGCGGGGCGCCCGGCAGCAGCCGAAATACCGCTAAAGCGCTGGCTCGGTGTTGCCTCTCACCGCTGTCCAGCGGGACCGAAGAGGCGGAGACATGACGTCATGACCTGTCCCAGCACGCAATTGCGCCTGGCACCCATCACCACCGGCCTGGTCCGGCGGAACCCGAGGATTCTCCTCAGCGGCCCGCACCAGCCGACCCTCGTCCGTTACCTCGAAGGCTGGCCGAAGCGCTGGAACGGTTCGCGTACCTTCCTTATCCAGTTCGCCCAGGACGGCAAGGACCTGGCGCGCTTCCCCAGCGACGCGTTCGACTTCGCCGTGGTCCAGGCCCCCGAGGCGGAAGACCTGGACCTGGTGGTCCGGCAACTGATCCGGGTCGCCCGCCAGGGCCTGATCACCCGCCGCATCCTGCGCTGAGCGCGTGGCCTCTCAGGGCGCCGGCGGATACTCGATCTCGACGACGAACCAGAGCTTTTCCCCGGCCGGGGTGCGCACCAGCACCTCGGCGTCCAGCTCCTTGCCGACCAGTGCGCGGGCGAGCGGCGAGTCGATGCTGATCTGGTTGTTGCGCAGGTCCAGTTCGTCGGGGCCGACGATGCGATAGCGGGCCTGCTCGCCGTCTTCGTCTTCCAGGGTCACCCAGGCGCCGAAGTACACCCGGTTCGGATCCGCCGGCCGCTCGCCGACCACTTTCAGGTTCTCCAGGCGCTTGCGCAGGAAGCGCACGCGGCTGTCGATCTCGCGCAGCATCTTCTTGCCGTAGATGTATTCGGCGTTTTCCGAGCGATCGCCGAGGGCGGCGGCTTCGCTGACCGCCTGGGTCACCTGGGGACGGCGCACGTGCCAGAGTTCATGCAGCTCTGCGCGTAACCGCGCGGCGCCCTCCGGAGTGATCAGCGGGGTGCCGGCGGTGCGCGGTGGACGATAGCGACTCATGGTTAGGGTGGTTCCACAAATGAACGGATGAAAGCCTGCCAGTGTATCCGATCAGCCCTCGCGCAGGACCCGCAGCGGGCTGCTGTTGAGGGCGCGACGGGTGCCCTGCAGGCCGGCGCCGCCTACCAGCACGGCGCCCACCAGAGGCAGCGCGAGCAACCAGGGATGCGCTTGCCACGGCAGGTCGAAGACCAGTCGGTAGAGCAGCAGGCTGACCGCCTCGCAGCCGAGCGCCGCGAGCAGGCCGCTGACTGCGCCGAGCAGGGCGAACTCGACCCGCCGGGTACGTTGCAGCAACTCGCGCTCGGCACCCAGCGCGCGCAGCAAGGCACCCTGGCGCACGCGCTCGTCGAGGGTCGCCTGGAGACCGGCGAAGAGCACCACGAAGCCCGCCGCGAGAACGAACACCAGCACGTACTCCACGGCCAGGGTGACCTGGTCGAGGATGCTCCGCAGCTGGCTCAGCAGGGCGTCTACCGGCAGCAGGGTGACGGTGGGGAAGGCGCGGGCCAGTTCGATCAGGTCGCGTTCCTGGCTGGCCGGCAGGTAGAAGCTGGTCAGGTAGGTCACCGGCAGGTCGGTCAGGGTGCCGGGCTGGAAGACCATGAAGAAGTTCGGCTGGAAATTGTCCCACTTCACCTTGCGCAGGCTCTGGACCTGGACCTCGCGATTCTGCCCGGCGACGCTGAAGGTGAGCCGGTCGCCGACCTGGATACGCAGGTTGGCGGCCAGCTTCTCTTCCACCGACACGCCCGGCAGGGCCCCCGGCTGCGGCGCGCTCCACCAGCGTCCGGCGGTGAGCTGGTTGCCGGAGGGCAGTCGCTCCGACCAGGTCAGGCCGAGGTCGCGCTGCAGGGCACGCTCGCTGCGCACGTCTTCGTCGAGCGCCTGGGCCGGCTTGCCGTTCACCGCTACCAGGCGCCCGGGAACCATGGGGAACAGCGGCTCGGCGCCGGGGGAGAGCTTTTGCACGCGACGTTCGAAGGCGTCCTTTTCCGTCGGCAGGATGTTCAGGGCGAAATGGTTGGGGGCGTCCGGCGGCAACTGGGCCTGCCAGGTATCCAGCAGTTCGCCGCGAAGCAGGGCGATCAGGGCCATGGCCAGCAGGATCAGGCTGAAGGCCAGGCTCTGTCCGGCGGCGGCCAGCGGGTGCCGCAACAGCTGGCCGAGTCCCAGCCGCCATGGCAGGCTGGCACGCGCCAGTGCCCGGCGCAGGCCGTTCAGGCCGAGCAGCAGGAGGGCGCCGAGCACCAGCGTGGCGACCAGGCCGCCGCCGAGCAGGGCGAGGGTCAGCTTCAGGTCGAGACTCAACCGCCACATGATCAGGCCCAGGGCGAGCAGGGCGCAGGCGTAGGCCATCCAGGTGCGCATCGGCACCGGCAGCAGGTCGCTGCGCAGGACCCGCAACGGCGGTACCCGGCCCAGGGCTGCCAGCGGCGGCAGGGCGAAGCCGGCCAGCGCTACCAGGCCGGTGGCGATCCCGGCGAAGGCGGGGAACAGGCCGCCGGCTGGTACGTCCGGCGGCAGCAGCGTGGCGAGCAGGCGGAACAGGCCGAGCTGTGCCAACCAGCCGAGCAGGGCGCCGATGGCGCTGGCGAGCAGGCCCAGCAGCAACAGTTGCAGCGCGTAGAGGAGCAGGGTTTCGCTGCGCGACAGACCGAGGCAGCGCAGCAGCGCGCTGGCGTCGTAGCGCCGTGCAGCGAAACGGGCGGCGGACAGCGCCACGGCGACGCCGGCGAGCAGCACCGCGGCCAGGCTGGCCAGGTTCAGGTAGCGCTCGGCACGGCCGAGGGCATCGCCCACCTGGCGGTTGCCGTCGCGGGCATCCTGCAGGCGCTGGTTGGCGGCGAGGCTGCCCTTGACCTGCTGGCGATAGGCCTGGAGGGCTTCCGGCGGGCCTTCCCACAGATCGCGGTAGCGCACCCGGCTGCCCGGCTGGACCACCCCGGTGGCATCGAGGTCGGCCAGGCTCATCATGGCGCGGGGCGTCAGGCTGTAGAAGTCGCCGGCGCGGTCCGGCTCGTAGGTAAGGATGCGCGCGATGCGCAGCGGCTTGCGGCCGATCTCGATGCTGTCGCCGACCTTCAGGTCGAGGCTGACCAGCAGGCGCGATTCGACCCATACCTCGCCCGCCTGCGGACGACCGCCGGCCTGCTCGGCGGCGAACGGCGCGGCAGCGCTCTTGAGCTGGCCGCGCAGGGGGTAGCGGTCGCCGACCGCCTTGATGCTGCTGAGCTGGATGCCCTGGTCGGTGGCGATCACGCTGGAAAACTCGACGCTGTCGGCGTGGCGCAGGCCCAGACGGGTGCCGCGTTCGATCTGTTCGGCGCTTGCCGGCTGGGTACCGTTGAGCACCAGGTCGGCGCCGAGGAACTCGGCGGCGCGGGCGAGCATGGCGCCGTTCAGGCGGGCGCTGAAATAGCCGATGGCGGTGCTCGAGGCGACCGCGATCAGCAGGGCGAAGAACAGCACGCGCAGCTCGCCGCTGCGCGACTCGCGGAACAATTGGCGACCGGCGAGGCTCAGCAGGCGGGAGAGGGGCACCGGCTTCATCAGGGTTCGACCCGGTCGATCAGGCGACCGCTTTCCAGACGGATCAGGCGCCGGCAGCGATGCGCCAGACGCTCGTCGTGGGTAACCAGGACCAGGGTGGTACCGCGTTCGCGGTTGAGTTCGAAGAGCAGGTCGCTGATCCGCTCGCCGGTGGCGCTGTCGAGGTTGCCGGTGGGTTCGTCGGCGAACAGCACGTCCGGCTCCGCCGCGAAGGCACGGGCAATGGCGACCCGTTGCTGCTCGCCGCCGGAGAGCTGGCGCGGATAGTGGCCCAGGCGTTGGCCGAGGCCGACTCGCTCGAGCAGTTCTCTGGCGCGCTGGCGAGCGTCGGCGCGGCCTTCCAGCTCCAGGGGCAGCATCACGTTCTCCAGCGCATCGAGGCTGTCGAGCAACTGGAACGACTGGAATACGAAGCCTACATGGGCCGCGCGGACGCGCGCCCGCTGGTCCTCGTCGAGGTCGCCGAGGGCGTGCCCGGCGAGACGGACCTCGCCGCCGCTGGGCTGGTCGAGCCCGGCGAGCAGGCCGAGCAGGGTCGACTTGCCGGAGCCGGAGCTGCCGATGATCGCCAGGCTGTCGCCGCGGGCGAGGTCGAGGGAGAGGTCGTGGAGGATGGTCAACTTGCCTTCCGCGCTACCGACAACCTTGCTAAGGTTCTGCGCGTTGAGAATGCTGGCGCTCATGGAGGTTCCGATGCGTGCATTGCTGTTGAGCGGCTGCCTGGCCCTGGTCCTGCTGACCCAGCAGGCCGCGGCGCAGACGCTGTTGGTCGTGGGCGATAGTATCAGCGCCGCTTTGGGACTGGATACCAGCCAGGGCTGGGTCGCCCTGTTGCAGAAGCGCCTCGCCGACGAAGGTTACGACTACCGGGTGGTGAACGCCTCGATCAGCGGCGACACCTCCGCGGGTGGCCTGGCGCGCCTGCCGGCGCTGCTTGCCGAGGAGAAGCCGGCGCTGGTGGTGATCGAGCTGGGAGGCAACGACGGGCTGCGCGGAATGGCGCCGGCGCAATTGCAACAGAATCTTGCCAGCATGGCGCAAAAGGCCCGGGCGGAAGGGGCGAAGGTGCTGCTGCTGGGTATCCAGTTGCCGCCGAACTACGGCCCGCGCTACATCGAGGCCTTTTCCAAGGTCTACGGCGCGGTCGCGGCGCAGGAAAAGACCGCCCTGGTGCCGTTTTTCCTCGAAGGGGTCGGCGGGGTCCAGGGGATGATGCAGGCGGATGGCATCCATCCGGCGCTCGCCGCCCAGCCGAGGCTCCTGGAAAATGTCTGGCCGACGCTGAAACCGCTGCTTTGAGACTTCCCCGGGAAACCGCTTTCGGCTAAGGTTGCGCACCCCTCAGGAGCCCCCCATGCCGCGTCCCGCCTGGACCCTCTACGCCTATCAACTGATCGAGCCCGACGATCAGCTGGACCTGTTCGCCTGTCGCGAGGTCCGGGTGCATGTGGTGGCGCGTCAGCTGGAGCTGGATACCCCGGCGGACCGCACGCTTTGTGGCAAGCTGCTGCCGGCCCAGCCGCGCTGGCAGCCGCTGGAACGGGCGCGTCTGCGCGACCGGCTGCTGTGTCCCGATTGCCGGAAACAACTGGAGGCGGAAAAGCGCGGGGAGCGCCTGTCCTGGTTGGTCTGAGCCCTCCCGGTGAAACCTGGCGGGGTGTTACACTGTCTTTCCTACTCCTTCATCGCACTCGCCAAGGATTCTCCGGAATGTTGTCGCGCGTACCCGTTGTCTCACTGTCTTTCGCCGCGCTGCTTTCGGCCGGCTCCGCATCGGCCCTGGAACTGCAGCTCCCGCCTCCGGGCGAGGACGTCGTCGGCCAGGTCCAGGTGATCAAGGCCAAGTACGAGGACACTTTCGCCGACCTCGGCGAGCAGTACAACCTGGGCTACAGCGAAATGGTCGCCGCCAACCCCGGTGTCGATCCCTGGCTGCCGGGCGTCGGCACCGAGGTGATCATCCCTACCCGCTTCGTGCTGCCGCCTGGCCCGCGCGAAGGCGTGGTGATCAACCTGGCCGAATACCGCCTGTACTACTACCCGAAAGGGCAGAACGTGGTGCACACCTATCCGCTGGGCATCGGCCGCGAGGGCTGGGGTTCGCCGATCGCGAACACCCGCATCACCGCCAAGACCAAGGACCCGGCCTGGTATCCGCCGGCCTCGATCCGCGCCGAGCACGCCGCCGATGGCGATCCGCTGCCGACCGTGGTGCCGCCGGGCCCGGACAATCCGCTGGGGCCGTACAAGCTGACCCTGGGCGTGCCGGGCTACCTGATCCATGGTTCGAACAAGAAGTTCGGCATCGGCACCCGCACCAGCCATGGCTGCTTCCGCATGTACAACGCCGACGTGACCCACCTGTTCTCGATGATCAGCGTCGGCACCAGCGTGCGTATCATCAACGAGCCCTACAAGTTCGGCGTGAGCAACGGCAAGGTCTACCTGGAGGCGCATACGCCGCTGAACGACCATGGCGACCCGTCGGTGGTGGACAAGCACACCGCGGTGATCAACACCCTGCTCAAGCGCGACGACCTGGCCAAGCGTATCCAGTTGAACTGGGACGTGGTCCGCGAAGTGGTGGCCTCGGAGGATGGCGTGCCGGTGGAAATCGCCCAGGAATCGGCGCCGGCGATGACCGCGACGGTGGATAGCGATCCTACCCAGCTTACGCCCTGACGGAGAGCGTCGAGGCAGAGGCCCGCGTACCCGCAAGGGACGCGGGTTTTTTCATGCCCGGCGAAACGCAGGCATAAAAAAACCGGCCCCGAGGGACCGGTTTTCAACAGGTCGTGAGACCTATTACTTGCGGCTGGCTTTTTCCAGCATGCGCAGGGCACGCTCGTTAGCCTCGTCAGCGGTCTGCTGAGCTTTCTGAGCAGCGCCCAGAGCTTCGTCAGCCTTGCGATAGGCTTCGTCAGCGCGAGCCTGAGCACGAGCAGCTGCGTCTTCGGTAGCGGTCAGACGAGCTTCGGTTTCTTTGGAGTGGCTGCTGCAACCGGTGGCCAGAACAGCAGCCAGAGCCAGAGCAGAGAATTTCAGAACGTTGTTCATCGTGTTCCCCTTAAGGTGGACATTTCCATAACAGCAATCTCCCCAGCCGGGGAAATTAGCCGGCTACATACTACCCATTACTTGTAGTAAGTAAACTGACCAAGCGCAAGCCGAGCAACTTTTTTTTTAGTCCCCCCGACTTTAGCAGTAGTTGGAGTGTCGTTTGTTCAAAAAATATCCAGCGTGCGGCGCAAGTAAGCAATTTCCCGGACCTTGGGTAGAGTTGCTGCAAGAGGCGGGGGATGAGGGCTGCCGGGTTGTCGAGAATGTTCCGCCGGAGTGGCTGGCGCTTATCGACTTGGCGGGGAGTGGCAAGTAACAACTAAGTTGCCAGCATGTTGCCGGAAATGCCGTAAGTATTGGTGCGGAAATGAAAAAGGCCCGGCTAACTTGATTAGCCGGGCCTTCTTGCGATCTGGCGGTGAGGGAGGGATTCGAACCCTCGATACGGTTTCCCGTATACACACTTTCCAGGCGTGCTCCTTCAACCACTCGGACACCTCACCAGGTTCTCGACAGCGCCGTGTCTGTCGAGGCGCGCAATTTACTCGAACATTTCCCGCTTGGCAAATATTTTTTTAACTTTTTCATCGGCTTAGGTCGTCGGAGGAAAGTCCGCGGGGTGCCTTGGTAGACTGCCGGGCACGAAGAGGAGAGGCGGATGGCGAGCTGGGACATTTTCTGTAGCGTGGTCGACAACTATGGCGACATCGGCGTCACCTGGCGCCTGGCTCGCCAACTGGCCGCCGAGCACGGTCAGGCCGTGCGCCTGTGGGTGGACGAGCCGCAGGCCTTCGCCCGGATCTGTCCGCGGGCGGACCCGGCGGCGCACGTGCAGTGCCTGGATGGGGTCGAAGTGCGTGCCTGGGGCCGACCGTGGGCACCGGTGGCGGCCGCCGATGTGGTGATAGAGGCCTTCGCCTGCGAACTGCCGGAGGCGCACCGGCAGGCCATGCGCGAGCGCAAGCGGCCGTCCCTGTGGCTGAACCTGGAGTACCTGAGTGCCGAGGAATGGATCGGCAGTTGCCACGCATTGCCGTCGCTGCAGGCGTGCGGGCTTTCCAAGTACTTCTTCTTTCCCGGGTTCCGCGAGCCCAGTGGCGGCCTGTTGCGCGAGGCCGGCCTGCTGGAACGTCGGCGCCGTTTCCAGGCCTCCGTCTCGGAGCAGGATGAGTTTCTCGCCTCCCTCGGCGTGCGGCGGAAGGTTGGCGAGCGACTGATTTCGCTGTTTGCCTACGAAAACCCGGCGCTGCCTGGCTGGCTGGAACAACTGCGCGACGCCCGCCAGCCGAGCCTGCTGCTGGTGCCGGAAGGGCGGGTGCTGGCGGATGTCGCCGATTGGCTGCGGGTGGCTACCCTGGCCGTCGGGGACGTCCACGTGCGCGACGCGTTGCGGGTCCAGGTGCTGCCGTTCATGGCGCAGGACGACTACGATCGCCTGTTGTGGTGCTGCGACCTGAACGCGGTGCGCGGCGAGGATTCCTTCGTTCGCGCGCAGTGGGCGGGACGGCCGCTGCTCTGGCACATCTATAGACAGGAAGAGGAGGCGCACCTGGCGAAGCTCGAGGCATTCCTCGAACTCTATTGCGCCGGCCTGCCCGCCGACCTGGCGGAAAACCTGCGCACCTTCTGGCTGGCGTGGAACGCCGGCGGTGGACTTGCCGGGGCCTGGGAGGGGCTGGAGAGGCAACTGCCCGAGTGGCGTCGGGAAGCGCAGCGCTGGGCCGACGAACAGGGCATGCGTCCGGATCTTGCGGCAAGGCTGGTGCAATTTTACGCAGATTGGCTATGATACGCGGCCTGATTTTTTGTCTTTCATCCATCGGATATTCGTATGAAAACCGCTCAAGAGTTCCGCGCCGGCCAGGTTGCCAACATCAATGGCGCTCCCTGGGTCATCCAGAAGGCCGAGTTCAACAAGTCCGGCCGTAACGCTGCCGTCGTCAAGATGAAGCTGAAGAACCTGCTGACCGGCGCCGGTACCGAGACCGTGTTCAAGGCCGACGACAAGCTGGAGCCGATCATCCTCGATCGCAAGGAAGTGACCTACTCCTACTTCGCCGACCCGCTGTACGTCTTCATGGACAGCGAGTTCAACCAGTACGAGATCGAGAAAGACGATCTGGAAGGCGTGCTGACCTTCATCGAAGACGGCATGACCGACATCTGCGAAGCCGTGTTCTACAACGACAAGGTGATCTCGGTAGAGCTGCCGACCACCATCGTTCGCCAGATCGCCTACACCGAGCCGGCCGTCCGCGGCGACACCTCGGGCAAGGTGATGAAGACCGCGCGCCTGAACAACGGCGCCGAGCTGCAGGTTTCCGCGTTCTGCGAAATCGGCGACTCGATCGAGATCGATACCCGCACCGGCGAGTACAAGTCCCGCGTCAAGGCCTGATCCTTTCGTGCGACGAGAAAAAGCCCGGCATTCGCCGGGCTTTTTCGTTTCCGCTGTCCGCCGCCGCGGCGCGGAGAGTCGGAAGCTTCAGACCGACACGTTCAGGCGTACGTCGATATTGCCGCGGGTAGCGTTGGAGTAGGGGCAGACCTGGTGGGCGGCGGCTACCAGCGCTTCGGCGGCTTCGCGCTCCAGGCCCGGCAGGTTGATGTGCAGTTCGACCTCCAGGCCGAAGCCGCCGGGAATCTGGCCGATGCCGACCTTGCCGGTTATCGAGGCGTCGGCGGGAAGGGTCTGCTTGCGCTGGCCGGCAACGAACTTCAGGGCTCCGATGAAGCAGGCGGAGTAGCCGGCGGCGAACAGTTGTTCCGGGTTGGTGGCCGCGCCGCCCTGGCCGCCCAGTTCGCGCGGAGTGCTGAGTTTCACGTCGAGCACGCCGTCCGAGGATACCGCACGGCCGTCACGGCCTCCGGTGGCGGTTGCGGTTGCGGTGTAGAGAGCCTTGATGGTTTGCATGAGAGTCACCTGTCTGATTTGTACGTTAAGTTCTTGCGCGCTAAGTAAGTGCGTGAAGTGAAATTTATCGTCATGTTATTTTGTGCGCAAGATAAATCGTTGGAAGATTTGGCGATAAAAACCAGACAGGTAGGTATAAGCCCCTCAATCCGGTGCTTGCAGGTTACCGCGCAGGGCCAGCAGCTCATCCTTTAGGGCGACCAGTTGTGGCAAGTCGAGGCCGGTACTCTCCAGGATGCAGGCGGGAATGCTCTCGGCCTGTCGCTGCAGGGCGCGGCCCTTGTCGGTCAGGCGCAGCAGGACTACCCGCTCGTCTTCGCTGCTGCGAGTGCGGGTAATCAGACCTTCGCCCTCCAGGCGCTTGAGCAGAGGCGTGAGCGATCCCGGGTCGGTAAGCATGCGTGCGCTGATTTCGCCCACGGTCAGGCCGTCGCGTTCCCACAGCACCAGCATGGCGATGTACTGCGGATAGGTGAGGCCGAGCGCTTGCAGCAGGGGCTTGTAGACCTTGGTCATCTGCAGCGAGGTGGAATACAGGGCGAAGCACAGCTGGTTGTCCAGCTTGAGCTGCTCGCAAGGGGTGGTGGGCAGTCGGGACATGGCTGTCTTCCAAGTAAGTAGGGCACTGTGCATGAATTTAGCGTAGTGGCTATTGGCTTTCCAGGTTTCCCGCCGGGTGGTGTCCTCAGCGCTCGCCGAGACGCTGCTGCAGGGCCTGGTCCCAGGGCGGCGGAAAGCCGAAGCGCTCGCGGAGGAAAGCCAGCAGCAGACGGGTTCGCGAACTGGCTTCGCGTTCCAGGCGCAGGGCATAGATGCAGGTGGGCTCGGCGGCGGGCAAGCCGTCGTCGCAGAACAGCGCCTGCAGTTCGCCGCGCAGCAGGTACTCGCTGCACAACCAGGTCGGCAGGTGGGCGATGCCGAGGCCGGCCAGCGCCGCGTCGACCATCGCTTCGGCGTTATTGGTGGCCAGCCGCGCCCGTTTCGGCCGCAGGTGCTGGAGCTTGCCGTCGTGCTGGAAGCGCCAGGCATAGGGTGGCGACAGGTTGTCCCAATCGATGCCGGCATGCTCCGGCAGTTCGCCGGGGGATGCGGGAACGCCATGTTCGCGCAGGTACTCCGGGCTGGCGCAGACCACCCGCACCATCGGCGCCAGCGAAGTGGCCACCAGGCGGCTGTCGGGCAGCGGGCCGGCGCGCAACACCAGGTCGACCTCGCCGAGATGTTCGCCCTGCAGGTCGATGAAGCTGCCGATCAGGCGCAATTGCACGTCGAGGCCGGGGTTGGCCTTGAGGAAGTCGGCGACCGCCGGGGCCAGGTGGCGGCGGCCGAAGGGCACCGGCGCATCGATACGGATCAGGCCCTGCGGCGCGGTGCTCAGGGACACCGCTTCGGCACGGGCCAGGCGCAGTTCGGTGACGATCCGCCGGGCGCGGTCGGCGAAGGCCAGGCCGGCCGGAGTAGCGCGCACCGCATGGGTGGTGCGCACCAGCAGAGTGCTGCCGACGGCGCGTTCCAGGGCGTCCATCCGGCGCGCCACGGCGGACGGGGTGAGCGGGTGCTTGCGCGCAGCGGCGGAGAAGCTGCCGCCATCGAGGACATCGAGGTAGAGAACGAACTGTTCGCTGAGGGTATCGGGCAACATGCTCATGCCTTTGCGTAATTGGCATAGCCATTGTGCTTTCTTGTGCGTTTCCCATCCAGCCACGCTTGCCTAGCATGGAGGCGTCGAAAGAGGGGCTGACATGCTGGATGTATTTCTCGATTTCCTGCTGGGGATGGTGCTCGGTTGCCTGGGCGGTCTGTTCGGGATAGGCGGCGGCTTGCTGGCGATCCCGGCGCTGGGGGTGATCTTCGGTCTCGACCAGCAACTGGCGCAGGGTACCGCGCTGGTGATGGTGGTACCGAACGTGGTGCTGGCGTTGTGGCGCTACCACCAGCGCAACCGCATCGATCCGCGCCAGGCCGGAGTCCTTGCCCTGACCGGCCTGCTTTGCGCGTTCCTGGCGTCCAGCGTGGCCGCGCGGATCGATGCGGCGCGGATGCGCGAAGCGTTCGTGATCTTCCTCCTGGCGCTGGCCGGCTACATGTTCTGGCGCCTGTTCCGGCGCCCGCCGCAGGGCGGCGCGACGCCGCGCTACGGTTTGCCCTGGATGGGCGTGCTGGGCCTTGGCGCGGGCTCGCTCGGCGGGCTTTTCGGGGTCGGTGGCGGGGTGCTGGCGACACCGGTGCTGACTTCGGTGTTCGGCCTCGCCCAGGTCGTCGCCCAGGGCCTCGCGCTGGCCCTGGCCGCGCCGAGCACGGCGGTGGCGCTGGGGACCTACGCCATGCACGGCCATGTCGACTGGCGGATGGGGATCCCCCTGGCGCTGGGCGGCCTGCTGAGCATTTCCTGGGGCGTGAGGCTGGCCCACGCCTTGCCCGAGCGCAGCCTGCGCATGGCCTTCTGCGCCTTCCTCGCATTGTGCGCGGTGCTCCTGCTGGTGCGCGGTTGAGTCAGAGACGGAAGCCCTCGCCGATGTATTCGGCGAGCTTCTCGGTGACCGGTGACTGGCTGTGCGGGTTGCGCATCAGCATGATGCTGGCCGAGGGCAGGGCGGGCAGGCCCTCGCTCTCGTCGAGGATGCGCAGGTTGCCGGTGAGCAGGCTGCGCAGTTGCACGGTCACGGCGAGGCCGGCGCTGACCACCGCGAACAGCGCCGACAGGCTGGGGCTGCTGTAGGCGATGCGGTAGTCCAGTTCCGCCGCCTCCAGGGCGTTGCAGGCCCAGGCCCGGCAAAAGCAGGTGGTGTTGAACATGGCCAGCGGGATCGGCCGCTGGTCGTGGGGGCAGAAGCCCTCGGCGGCCATCCAGACGAAGGGCTCCTGGCGCAGCAACTGGCCGATCTCGGTGCCCGGCTCGCGGGTGACGATGGACAGGTCGAGGTCGTTGCGCGCCAGCAGGTTGAGCGAGGTGTCGCAATGCACCTCGACCTGCACCAGCGGATAGGCTTCGGCGAAGCGCGACAGGATCGCCGGGAGGAAGCGCATCACGTAGTCGTCCGGGGTGCCGATGCGCACCGAGCCGACCATGTGCGGGCGGCGCAGGGTGTTGAACACCTCGCCGTGCAGCTTGAGGATCCGCCGGGCATAGCCGAGCAGCACCTGGCCTTCGGCGGTGAGGCGGGTCTGCCTTCCGTCGCGCTCGAACAGCGAGCGCTGCAGGACGTCCTCTTCGAGCCGCTTCATCTGCATGCTGACCGCCGACTGGGTGCGATTCACCGCCTCCGCGGCGCGGGTGAAACCACCGTGCTCGGCGATGGCGACGAAGGTGCGGAGCAATTCCGTATCGATGCCGGGCTGGTAGCTCATTCATCAATCTCCAAGATGCATTGCATAAGAATGATTCGTTGGATTGATCCTATGCCTGGCGGGACACTGTGCCTATCCCGAACGGAGGGCAAGACGATGAAAGGTCAACAGGATTATTTCGGCAGTCACTTCCACGCTGCATCCCATCCCGCCTCGACCGCTGCGCCGTCGTTGTGGCGTCGCTGGCGGCGCTGGTTGCAGTTGGCCCGCGAGCGCCGGGAACTGCTGAGGATGAGCGACGAAGCGCTGAAGGACCTCGGCCTGAGTCGGGCGGATATCTTCCAGGAGGGCGAGCGGCATTTCTGGGACGACCCGCTGCGTCGGCATTGAGCGAACCGCAGCGGCGCGCCAGGCTGGCACGGCGGCGGAGGCGCGATAGACTCGCAGTCTCCTTCATCGACTGGGGCGCTCCATGAGTCTTTCGCTTTCCCTCGCCGAAGCCCGCCGCCTGGCCCTGGCCGCGCAGGGCTTCGACGGTCGGCGGACGCGCCGCAGCGTGCAGCGGCGGCATCTGCGCGAAATGCTCGCGCGCCTTGGCCTGTTGCAGATCGATTCGGTGAATGCGCTGGTGCGCTCGCACTACCTGCCGCTGTTTTCCCGTCTCGGTCCCTACTCCATGACGCTGCTCGACGAGGCGGCCTGGAGTGTCGGCCGTCACCGCCAGTTGTTCGAATACTGGGGGCACGAGGCCTCGCTGCTGCCGCTGGAACACTACCCGTTGATGCGCTGGCGGATGCGCCAGGCCGCCGACGGCCAGGGCATCTACCAGCAACTGGCACGTTTCGGCCGGGAACAGCAGCCACTGATCCGCCAGGTGTTGCAGGCGGTGCGCGAGCAAGGTGCGCTAGGTGCCGGCAGCCTGAGCACGCGGCAGGAGCGGGCCGGTCCCTGGTGGGACTGGAGCGCGGAAAAGCATGCGCTGGAATGGCTGTTCGCCGCCGGCGAGCTGACGGTGGCCGGACGGCGCGGCTTCGAGCGGCTCTATGACCTGCCGGAGCGGGTGTTTCCCGCGGAATTGCTGGCGCGCCCCGAGCTTTCGGAGGCACAGGCCCAGCGCGAGCTGTTGCGGATGGCGGCGAGCGCCCTGGGCGTGGCCACCGAAAAGGACCTGCGCGACTACTATCGGCTGAGCCCGGCGCAGAGCCGCGCGCGCCTCGCCGAACTGGTGGAGGCTGGCGAGCTGCTGCCGGTCCGGGTCGAGGGCTGGAGCCAGCCGGCCTACTGCCCCGGCGAACCGCAGGTGCCGCGGCGGCTAGGCGCCAGTGCCTTGCTCTCGCCCTTCGACTCGTTGGTCTGGGAGCGGGCGCGGGCCGAGCGCCTGTTCGATTTCCGCTATCGCCTGGAGATCTACACGCCGAAGGAAAAACGCGTGTACGGCTACTACGTGCTGCCATTCCTGTACAACGGCCGTCTGGTCGGCCGCGTCGACCTCCGCGCCGAGCGGGCGCGCGAGCGCCTGGTGGTGCATGCGTTGCATGCCGAGGCGAACGGCATGGACGATGCCGCCCTGCACGAGCTGGCCGAGCAGCTGCGCAGCATGGCCGCCTGGCTGGGCCTGGCGACGGTGGCGATCGAGGGGCGCGGGGAGTTGGCGGTACGCTTGCGCGGGGTGCTGCTCTAGCGAGCGCTCCCGCCGGGCGGCGGGAGCGGCCGCGGCGCGCTCAGCGGCGCACCTGCTTCAGGGTTTCGGCGATCAGGAAGGCCAGCTCCAGCGACTGGTCGGCGTTCAGCCGCGGGTCGCAGTGGGTGTGGTAGCGGTCGCTGAGGCCGTCTTCGGTGATCGGTCGCGAACCGCCGATGCACTCGGTGACGTTCTGCCCGGTCATCTCGATGTGGATGCCGCCGGCGTAGCTGCCTTCGGCCTGGTGCACCTCGAAGAACTGGCGGACTTCGGCGAGCACGCGGGCGAAGTCGCGGGTCTTGTAGCCGCTGGAGGCCTTGATGGTATTGCCGTGCATAGGATCGGAACTCCACAGCACCTGGCGGCCCTCGCGCTGGATGGCCTGGATCAGGCGCGGCAGGTGGTCGCCGACCTTGTCGGCACCCATCCGCACGATCAGGTTGAGGCGGCCCGGATCGTTGTCCGGGTTGAGAATATCGATCAGGCGGATCAGCTCCTCGCTGTCCATGCTCGGCCCGACCTTGACCCCGATCGGATTGCCCACGCCGCGCAGCATCTCGACATGAGCGCCGTCGATCTGGCGGGTGCGGTCGCCGATCCAGAGCATGTGCGCCGAGCAGTCGTACCACTCGCCGGTCAGGCTGTCGCGGCGGGTCAGGGCTTCCTCGTAGTTCAGCAGGAGCGCTTCGTGGGCGGTGAAGAAGCTGGTTTCGCGGAGCTGCGGCGCACTGTCCAGGCCGCAGGCGCGCATGAAGGCGAGGGTCTCGTCGATGCGGTCGGCGAGTTGCTGGTAGCGCTCGGCCAGCGCCGAGTTGGCGATGAAATCGAGGTTCCAGCGGTGCACCTGGTGCAGGTCGGCGAAGCCGCCCTGGGCGAAGGCGCGCAACAGGTTGAGGCTGGCGGTGGACTGGTGGTAGGCCTGCAACAGGCGCTCCGGGTCCGGCACGCGGCTCTTCTCGTCGAAGCCGATGCCGTTGACGATGTCGCCGCGATAGGCGGGCAGGGTCACGCCGTTCTGCGTTTCGTCGCCGGAGGAGCGCGGCTTGGCGAACTGGCCGGCCATGCGCCCGACCTTCACTACCGGGCAGCCGGCGGCGAAGGTCATTACCACCGCCATCTGCAACAGTACCTTGAAGGTATCGCGGATCTTCGCCGCGGAAAATTCGGCGAAGCTTTCCGCGCAATCCCCGCCCTGGAGCAAGAAGGCGCGTCCGGCGGTGACTTCGGCGAACTGCCGGCGCAGCTCGCGAGCCTCGCCGGCGAAGACCAGCGGCGGGTATCCGGCGAGGGTCTGCTCGACCCTGGCCAGGTGCGCGGCATCGGGGTACTCGGGTTGTTGCTGGATCGGCTTGGCCCTCCAGCTCTCGGGGCTCCAGGACTGGCTCATCTACGACTCTTGGCAATGCTCGGGAAAGCGGATTGCGGCATGGTAGAGCAGCTCGCCGCAGCGCCGCCAGCGATCGTTGCAATAGCGGAAATCCATCGTCGGGCCGGCTTTGCTATGCTGCGGTGCTTTTGCCGGAGCGCCTGGCGATAGCCGGCGAAGCGGCGGGGGGAGGTGAGTGGTGAGCGAAGAACGTCTGCTGGTCGAGGAGCGCGACGAATACGGGGTCATCCGGGTCATCGAGTCCGGCGACTATCGCTTCCTCGAGTTCGGCGACGGTGTCGAGCAGAGCTGCGTGTTCATGCCCGATCCAGCCTGGCTGGAATACGACTACACCCGCGCCATGCTGCTCGGCGGGCTCTGCCATTCGCAACCGCGTCGCGCGTTGTTCCTCGGTTTCGGCGCCGGCAGCCTGACCCAGGCCTGCCTGCGCCACCTGCCGCTGGAGGAGGCCGAGGCCATCGAGCTGCGCCCGGCGATTCCGCGCCTGGCCCGCGAGCATCTGGGGCTGCGCGACGACCCGCGCCTGCGATTGCGCATCGGCGACGCACTGGAGAGCCTGGGCGAATGCGCGGAGGCCGACCTGATCTTCCTCGACCTCTATACCGATACCGGCCCGTCGGCCGCGCACCTGGCCTGGAATTTCCTCGGTGCCTGCCAGGAGCGCCTCGCCGAGGATGGCTGGCTGGTGATCAACCAGTGGAGCGGCACCGATGGCAAGCCGCTGGGCGCGCCGCTGCTGCGCGGGCGCTATCACCATCATTACTGGGAGTGTCCGGTGGCCGAGGGCAACGTGGTGATGCTGGTGCCGGCGAACCTGGCCCTCGAACTCGACCAGGAAGCCCTGCGGACGCGTGCCGCGGCGCTGGAGCCGCAACTCGGCTATTCGTTGCAGGGCTATATCGACAGCCTGCGCCCGGCCCAGTAGCCAGGGCGCGCGGACAAGGGCCCGGCTAGCGTCCTTCGAAGCGTCCCGGGCGGCGTTCCTGGAGAGCGCGCAGGCCTTCCTTGGCGTCCTCGCTGTCGAGCAGGCGCCTGGCGGCTTCCGGCAACGCAGCGGCGGCGACCGCTTCGCCTTCCAGCAGGGCCTGGCGCGCCGAGCCGAGGGTGGCGCGCACGCCCAGCGGCGCCTGGGCCGCGACCCGTTCGGCGAGGGCGATGGCGTGGTCGAGGAGGTCCTCCGGGGCGGTGACTTCCTGCACCAGGCCGAGACGATAGGCTTCGTGGGCGTCGAATTCGTCGCCGGTGAGCAGCCAGCGCATGGCGTTGCCCCAGCCGGCGACCTGGTGCATGCGCAGTGTCGCGCCACCGAACGGGAGGATTCCGCGCTGCACTTCGAGCTGGGCGAAGCGCGCGTTGCTGGCGCAGAGGTTGATGTCGGCCGCCAGCATCAGTTCGATGCCGATGGTGTAGCAGTAGCCTTGCACGGCCACCACCAGCGGCTTGCTTGGACGCCGGCCGCCGAAGGTGCCCCAGGGATCGACGGCGCCTTCGGGGAGTTTCCAGCCCTGGCGGAAGGTCTCGCCGACATTGGCCAGGTCCAGCCCGGCGGTGAAATGCTCGCCGTGGGCGAAGAGCAGGGCACAGCGCAACTGGTCGTCGGCCTCGTATTCGCCGAGCGCGGCGACCAGGTCGTCGAGCATCGGCAGGTCGAAGGCGTTGCGCTTGGCCACGCGGTCGAGGCCGAGCAGCAGCAGGTGGCCGCGCCGTTCGCGGCTGATGCGTCCTGGGAGGGTGTCGTTCATGCGGCGGTTTCCTGGCGGGGGGCGGGCAACGTCGGTATAGACGTCTGGAATCGGGATGTCCATTGTCAGTCTCTCCGATGACGCATGTCGGAAAAAACGCACACAAACGTCAAAATTCCGGTATGATGCGCGCCGGTCAAAACTGACCCCGTTCAGGACCTGCATTTTTCGGAGCGCTGTGCTCTGGCTGTGTATCCGCTCTGCGGATTTCCTTTACGTAATCTTCTAATTCAAAAGCAATCTCGCAAATCCCCGCCCCAGCTGCCTGGGTGGCCGTTTCGGCCGTACAGGGCATGAGCAGCCATGGGTCATGGGTCTTTGCGGATGTATACGAGGCAAACCCATGACTCAGGAAACCGTCGGCTTCGCCGCGCTCGGTATTCACCCCAATGTGCTCGCGGCAATCGTCGCCGTAGGCTACGAAGAGCCTTCGCCTATCCAGGCTCAATCGATTCCGCTGATCCTCGAAGGCCACGACATGATCGGCCAGGCGCAGACCGGTACCGGCAAGACCGCCGCGTTCGCCCTGCCGCTGCTGTCGCGCATCGACCCGAGCCGCCGCGAGCCGCAGATGCTGGTGCTGGTGCCGACCCGCGAGCTGGCCCTGCAGGTCGCCACCGCCTGCGAAACCTATTCCAAGCAATTGCCGGGCGTCGGCGTGGTCGCCGTCTACGGCGGCGCGCCCATGGGGCCGCAGCTGAAGGCCCTGCGCCAGGGCGCACAGATCCTCGTCGCTACCCCCGGCCGCCTGTGCGACCACCTGCGCCGCGACGAGAAGCTGCTGGCCACCGTCCAGCGCCTGGTGCTCGACGAAGCCGACGAGATGCTCAAGCTCGGCTTCATGGACGACCTGGAAGTGATCTTCGAGGCGCTTCCCGAATCGCGCCAGACCGTGCTCTTCTCGGCGACCCTGCCGGCGTCCATCCGTGGCATCGCCGAGCGCCACCTGAAGCAGCCCAAGCACGTCAAGATCGCCGCCAAGACCCAGACCGTGGCGCGCATCGAGCAGGTCCACCTGATGGTCCATGCCGACCAGAAGGCCGGTTCGATCCAGCGTCTGCTGGAAGTCGAGCAGTTCGACGCGCTGATCGCCTTCGTCCGCACCAAGCAGGCCACCCTCGACTACGCCGAATTGCTCGAGCGCCAGGGCTACCGCGCCGCCGCGCTCAACGGCGACATGCCGCAGGCCCAGCGCGAGCGGGTCATCGAGTCGCTGAAGGACGGTTCGCTGGACATCGTCATCGCCACCGACGTTGCCGCCCGGGGCCTGGACGTACCGCGCATCACCCACGTGCTGAACATCGACATGCCCTACGACCCCGAGTCCTACGTGCACCGCATCGGCCGTACCGGCCGTGCCGGCCGGGAAGGGCGCGCGCTGTTGCTGGTGACTCCGCGCGAGCGGCGCATGCTGCAGGTGATCGAGCGGGTCACCGGGCAGAAGGTCGGCGAAGTCCGCCTGCCGGATGCCGAGACCGTGCTGGAGGCCCGCCTGGCGCGCCTGGCCGCGAGCCTGACGCCCTTGCTCGACAGCGCCGTCGAGCAGCGCGGCGCGGTGCGCGACGAGCTGTGCCGTCGCCTCGGCTGCGATGCCGAGACCCTGGCCGCCGCATTGCTGGCACGCCTGACCGCCGGCAAGGCGCTGGACCTGGAGTCGGTGCGCCGCGAACAGCCGCTGACCCCATCGGCACCGCGCGAGCGTGCCGACCGTGGCGAACGCGGCGAGCGTCCGGAGCGCAGCGGCGAGCGTCGTCCGATGGCGCCGCCGAGCGAAGGCCGTGCCCGCTGCCGCACTGCCCTCGGCGCGCGCGACGGGGTTGCGGCGAAGAACCTGCTGGGCGCGATCCTCAACGAGGGCGGCCTGTCCCGCGAGGACATCGGTCGCATCCAGATTCGCGATACCTTCAGCCTGATCGAGCTGCCCGAGGCCAATCTCGAGCGCCTGCTGACCAAGCTCAAGGACACCCGCGTCGCCGGCAAGGCCCTGCGCCTGCGCCGCTATCGCGAGGACTGAGGTCCAGCGCGATGAACAAAAGCCCCGCTTCGGCGGGGCTTTTTCATGGGCTTGATGTTTGTTGGCCAGACTGTTTTTCGCGCCTGCCCCGGCTTCTCGTTTCGTCACCCCGGGCGAGCCCCTCTGGCAAGCGTCTAAAGGAAACAAAGGACTCGCCCAGCCGCCAGGGCAGGCACCACGTCGTGCATGTCAGACCTGCACATACCGAGGCCCTGATCCGCCGCCTATCCATGACATCGCGGATAACGCCTATGGCGTTATTCGCGCTACAGGACTATGTCGCTCGCGATTTCCTGGCTGCCAGCCGAGTCCACCCAGCTTGCGGCGGGAAGCCGATGCTCTCCGCCAGTCCCCCGAGAAACCCTGTCAATCGAAGCGATAGATATCCATCCCCAACGAGCCCAGGGTAAAGCCGCTGTGCTCGACGCGCATCCCGCCGCCGCCCGCGCCGCGGGCGAAGAACAGTGGCAGCAGGTGCTCGTCGCTGGGGTGGTTGCGCGCCGCCCAGGGCGCCTGCCGGCGGTAGTCGTGAAGCGCGGCCTCGTCGTCGGCCTGGAGCTTTTCCACCATCCAGTCACGGAACTCCCGCGCCCAGGGCGCGATGGCTTCCGGCCCGGCGCGCCAGTCCAGTTCGCCCAGGTTGTGGGTGATGCTGCCGGAACCGATCAGCAGCACGCCTTCCCCGCGCAGTTGGCGCAGGGCCTGGCCGACGCGGCTCTGCAGGGCCGGACCGAGGCGGCTCGGCAGGGACAGCTGGAGCACCGGGATGTCCGCCTGCGGGTACATCAGGCTCAGCGGCACCCAGGTGCCGTGGTCGAATGGTCGCTGTGGGTCGGCCTGGGCCGGCAGGCCGGCGGCCTGGAGCAGTTCGATCGTCCGCTGTGCCAGCGCCGGCTCGCCTTTGGCCGGGTAGCGCACGGCGTAGAGGGGCGGCGGAAAGCCGTAGAAGTCGTGCCAGATATCCGGCACCGCGGCGCCGGTTACCCGCAGGTCGTCGCTTTCCCAGTGCGCGGAAACCACCAGGATCGCCTTCGGCCGCGGCAGCTCTGTAGCCAGGCGGCGCAGTTGTACGCCGCTGGCGCCCGGTTCGAGGGCGAGCATCGGTGAGCCGTGGGAAATATAGAGAGTCGGTAGCATGATTCACCTCGTGACTCGGATGAGCCATGTTCCTCCCTCGATCAATCGAAAACCAGTATATGTTTTTGAGGATACCTATCGACCCAGGCGTTAGGTCGCGGTCTCGCGCGCTACGCCGGTTGGGCTTTCCGCCCAGTAGCGCCGATCGTCGAGGATCGCCCGGTCACGCTCGAACGCCAGGGGCAGGCGTTCCCTGAGGAAGTCCACCCAGGTGCGGATCTTGGCGTCCAGGTAGCGCCTCGAGGAGTACAACACGAACACCTCGCGGACATGCAGTCGATGGCCCGGCAGTAGCCGCAACAGGCTGCCTTCCTGCAGCGCGCGGGCGGCGACGAAGCCGGGCAGCAGGCAGACGCCGAGCCCGGCCGCGGCGGCGGCGCAGGCGGCCTCGGGAAGGTTGACCTTGAGCGCCTCGTCGAGATCGAGCAGCGTTTCGCCGCGTTCGCCGACGAAGGCCCAGCCCTGCGGGCAGGACGGCGCGGCCACGTTCAGGCAGCGATGCCGCAGCAGGTCCTCCGGCGTGCGTGGCACGCCATGCCGTGCCAGGTATTCCGGCGCGGCACAGACCACGCTGAACACCTGGCCGAGATCGCGGGCGACCAGGGTCGAGTCCGGCAAGGTTCGGCCGAGGGTGATCAGCACGTCCAGGCCTTCCTCGAGCAGGGCCGGGGTGCCCTGGGCCAGCGTGAGGTCGACGGAGACGTCCGGATGGCCGTCCAGGTAGTCCACCAGTAGCGGCATCAGGTGCTCGAGGCCCAGTTCGGTCACCGCGTGGAGGCGCAGGCGACCGCTGGCGTGGGACTGGCTGTCTTCGACGTCCGCCGCGGCGGCGGCGACCGTGCGTAGGATCTGCTTGCAATGCTCGTAGTAGCGCAGACCGCTTTCCGTCACCACGACGCTGCGCGTATTGCGTTGCAGCAGGCGCGCCGAGAGCGCCTGTTCGAGCCCGGCGACCTGGCGCGAAACGGTCGCCGGAGAGGTCCCCAGCGCCTGGGCGGCCTGGGTGAAGCTGCCGTGCTCCACCACGCGGACGAAGGTCCGGATACCTTGCAGCAGGTCCATTTCCAACTCCTTCGCCGGTCCGCGCCCGGCGCCGTCTCAGCCCGACGCCGGGTCGGACGTTGGGCTCCAGCCGCCGCCCAGCGCCTTGTAGAGGTTGACCAGGGTCAGCGACACCGCTTCGTCGCTGGCGACCTGCTGTTCCTGGTTGTCCAGCAGTTGCCGCTGGCTGTCGAGCACGCTGAGGAAGTCCACCGCGCCGGCGCGGTATTGCTCGCGGGCGCTCTGCAGGGCGCGGCGGTTCTGCGCCACGGCTTCGCCGAGGCGCTCCTGGCGGCGCTGGTTGGCGGCGTAGTCGTGCATCGCGTCGTCGACTTCCTGCCAGGCACGCAGCACGGTGCGCTGGTAGTCGATGGCGGCTTCCTGCTGCTGTGCCTCACGTAGCTCCAGGCGTCCGCGCAGGCGTCCGCCTTCGAAGATCGGCAGGCTGAACGCCGGGCCGATGGCGAACTGGCGATGGTCCCAGTCGCCCAGGCTGGACAGTTGCAGGGATTCGAAACCGAAGTTGCCGTTGAGCGTGATGCGCGGATAGAAGTCCGCCTTGGCCACGCCGATGCTGGCGGTAGCCGCGTGCAGGCGCGCTTCGGCACGGCGGATGTCGGGGCGGCGCTGGGCCAGTTCGGACGGCAGGCCGACCGGCACGCTGCCCGGCGGACGCGGAATCGCCCGCGCCGGGCCGAGTTCGGCGAGCAGGCTGCCGGGGCTGGCGCCGACCAGGTAGCCGAGGGCGTTGACCAGGTGCGCCTGGTTCTTTTCCACCTCGGGCAGGCGTGCCTCCATGCTGGCCACCTGGGCCAGCGCCTGGGCTACCTCGAGGTCGGTAGCGACGCCGTTGGCCAGGCGCGTGCGGGTGAGTTCCAGGCTGCGCCGTGCAGTCTCGAGGTTGTCGCGGATGATCGCCGCACGGTTCTGTTCGCCACGCAACTGGATATAGTCGCGCGCGGCTTCCGCCAGCACCGAGACCTGCACGTCGCGCAGTTCGTTCTCGCTGGCTTCCACCGTCGCGTCGGCGGCTTCCAGCTCGCGTCGCACGCGGCCCCAGAAGTCCAGCTCCCAGGAGGCGTCGAAGCCGGCCAGGGCGTGGTTGTAGTTGCCTTTGCCGGCCTTGCCGGAGGGATCGAACAGGCCGGCGCTGGTGGTCCGCTGGCGCTGGTAGGTGCCGCTGGCGTCCACCGAGGGCAGGGCGTCACCGCCGAGGCTGCGACGGATCGCGCGGCTCTGCTGCAGGCGCGCCGCGGCGCTGCGCAGGTCGAGGTTGGCACGCTGGACCCGTTGCAGCAGGGCGTTCAATTGCGCGTCGTCGAACAGCGTCCACCATTGGGCTGCGAGCGGCGCGGCGGCGAGGTGGCTGGGGTTGCCGGCAGCGGCCTGGAGCGACCATTCGCCGGGCGCAGGGCGGTCCGGGCGGGTGAAGTCGGGGCCGAGGCTGCAGGCGCCGAGCGCCAGGCTGGCAATAAGCAGGAGCGGAGTGCCTTTCATTGCTGGGCGACCTCGGCGGAGCGGGTGCCGGTCGCGGTGTCGATCCGTGCTTCCACCGACATGCCCACACGCAACTTGCCCGCCATGGCCTGGCGCGGCTCGAGAACGATCTTCACCGGGATCCGCTGGACCACCTTGGTGAAGTTGCCGGTGGCGTTGTCCGGGGCGATCGGCGCGAAGCTCAGGCCGGTGGCCGGTGCGATGCTGTCGACATGGCCGCGCAGAACCTCGCCGGGGAAGGTATCGACGCGGATCTCCACGGCCTGTCCGGGAGAGACGTGGGTCAGTTGGGTTTCCTGGAAATTGCCGACCACGTAGGCCTGCTGCAGTGGCACCACCGCCAGCAGCGCGCTGCCCGGCGTGACATAGGCGCCGACGCGCAGTTGGCGGCGGCCGACCTGGCCGTCGAAGGGCGCGCGGAGTTCGCAGTAGGAGAGGTCCAGTCGGGCCTGGTCGCGTCGCGCCTGCATGCGTTGCAGGTCGCCACGGGCCTGGCCGACGCGGGCTTCGAGGACGCTCACCTGCTTGCGCGTGGCATCCACTGCGGCCTGGCCCTCGGCCAGCCGGGCGCTGGCGGTATCGATCCGCGATTGCGCCTGCTGGGCGTTCTGCAGGCTGCCGGCGCCCTTGCTGGCGAGGGTCTGGTAGCGGCTTTGCTCGTGACGGGCGAAGACCAGCTCGGCCTGCTCGGCGCGGACCTTGGCCCGCGCCTGTTCGATCAGCGCCTGCTGGCGTTGCAGGTTGGCCTCGGCATTGGCCAGGTTGGCCTCGGCACCGAGCACGTCGGCTTCGGCGGCGGCCAGGGCGGTGCGGAAGTCGCGGTCGTCGAGGCGGGCGAGCAACTGGCCGGCCTTGACCGGCTGGTTGTCCTCGACCAGAACGTCCTGGACGAAGCCGGCGACTTTCGGCGCGACCAGGGTGAAATCGGCGTGCACATAGGCGTCGTCGGTGCTCTGCACGACCCGTGGGGCGAGCAGGTGGAACAGCAGGTAGACCAGTAGGGTCAGGACCAGCAGGGCGGCGAGCAGCAGGCTGCCCTTGCGCGAAGTGATGAACGACATACAGCGACCTTTCAGTGTGTGGGAGCGACCGGGCGGGGCGGGTAGGCCCGTTGCGGCAGGATCGGAATCAGGATCAGCAGGGCGCAGGCCAGGCCGGCCATCGCCAGCAGCACGTCGGCGTTGCCCAGCACCTGGGCCTGTTGGCGGGCCTGTTCGGCCAGGTGCTGCCAGTGCGCGCCGGAGTCGGCGCCCGGTTGCAGGCCGGCGATCTGTTGCAGGCGCAGTTCGACGGCCTGGGACGCATTGCCCAGGTGATCCACCAGGCGGTTGGAGTGGTAGTGCTCGCGGGCGGTGCCGAGGGCGCCGATCACCGCGGTGGCGACTACCCCGGAGAAGCCGCGGACGGTGTTGAACCAGGCCGAGGCGAAGGGTCCCTCGATGGGCGCGATGACGCTGGTGGAGAGCATCAGCAGCGGAATCACCGCCATCGGCTGGCCGACCACCAGTAACAGCATCGGCAGGTAGAAGTCCTCGCGCACCCAGTCCGCCGTCAGTTGGCTGAAGCTCAGGCAGGCACCGGCGCACAGGCACAGGCCGCAGGCCAGCACCCAGCGGCAGTCGACCCGCGGGATGTTGCAGAGGGCCGCCACCAGCGGCAGCGCGACGAGCTGCGGAAGGGCCACCAGCAACACCATGGGTACGCTCTGCAGGGGGCGGTAGCCGCGGATCTCGGCGAGGAATTCGGTCGGCACGCCCATGCTCGCGCCGAGCACCACCAGCACGCCGGCCAGGGTGATCAGGGCGAAGGTCAGGTTGCGGCGCTTCAGCAACTGCAGGCGGAAGAACGGCAGCGGGTGGCTCCATTCGTTGACCAGGAACAGCCCCAGCAGGAGGCTGCCGCTGCCCAGCAGCAGGCAGATCAGCGGCGACTCGAACCAGTCCAGGCGTTCGCCTTGCAGCAGACCGATCACCAGGGCGCAGATCGCCGGGAAGCCGGTGAGCAGGCCGATGCCGTCGAACTGGCGGAAGCGTTCCAGGCGCACCGGGTCCTGGAGGATGCCATGGGACACCGCGGCCATCGCCACCAGGCACAGTGGAATGACCTGCCAGAACACCCACTGCCAGCCGACGTATTCGAACCAGAACGCCGCCAGTGGCAGGCCCAGGTTGGGCCCGAAGGTCGCGGTGAGGGCATAGGCGCCCAGGCCATAGAGCTTTATCCCGGGTGGCAGGAAGCGTAGCGCCACGGTCATCAGCATTGGCGGCAGGCAGCCGGCCATCAGCCCTTGCAGGGTGCGCAGGACCAGCAGGCTCTCGAGGTTCGGCGCGAACGGACAGAGCAGGGCCAGCAGGGCGAAGCCGCCGATGGCGAAGAGCGTGAAGCGGCGCAGGGAAAAGGTCACCGAACACCAGGGCGCGAATGCCATGGCGGCGACCTGGGTGGCTTCGTAGAGCACGGTCAGCCAGGTGCCTTCGTCATGGCCAATGGCGAGTGCGCCGCGCACATCGGTCATGGCGATCTCGGTGACATGACCATTGAGACCGGCGGTGAGCGAGGCGAGCAGCACGCCGAGCAGGCCTACCACGATGCGCGCGCCGAAAGGCTGGGCGGCGGGGGCTGCGGTTGGCGTCGGCTGGCCGAGCGGGGTGGCGAGCGAAGTCATCGCGACCTCGCTACGGCGAGGGTGGGGAAACAAGGCATGGGCGGAAACTCTTCTGATTTCCGCCGCAGTCTAGGAGCGTCCCGGTAGTGTGAAAATTGAAATGATCGAAATGAATCAGTGCATTTTGTGCATCTGTTTCAGTTGGAGCCAAGCAGCGGATGGGGATCGCTCTGCACTTCCTCGCAAATCCGCTTGATCGTTTGCCGGAACCAGCGGTGCGCGGGATCGTTGTCGAAGCGTGGATGCCAGGCCTGGACCACCATCACGGTCTTCAACGGCACCGGGATGTCGAACTGGCGCAGGCCCAGGCCCAGTCGGTTGGCCCGCCACAGGGAATGCTCGGCGATCGGCAGCAGCAGGTCGGAGCCGGGCAGGGCGAAGATCGCCGAGTGGAAGGTCGGGCTGATCAGCTTGACGTCGCGCTTCAGGCCGAGTTCTCCCAGGGCCTGGTCCAGCGGTCCATGGTTGAGGCCACGACGCGAGACGGCGATATGCGGAAAAGCGACGAACCGCTGCGGAGTGATCTCGCCGTCGAAGATCGGGTGCCCCTGGCGGGCCAGGCCGACGAAGCGGGTGGTGAGCAACTGCTGGGTCTTGACCTCGGGTTCCATCCAGGACGAGGCGCCGATGTAGAGGTCGATGCGGTTCTGCCGCAGTGCCTCGTCGTCGATGTCCGACTCCTGCACGAAGCGCAGGGTGCAGCGCGGCGCCTCCTCGGCGAAGATCTCCAGCAGGCGTATCGACAGACCGCCGACCAGGGTGTTGTTGGAACGCAGGGTGAAGCAGCGCTCCAGCTTGTCCAGTTGGATGGTCTCGCGAGTGTTGAACAGGTCGCGGGCCTGGTCCACCAGTTGCCGGACCTGCTCCTGCAGTTCCAGGGCACGGGGCGTGGGCACCAGCTTGCGGCCGGCGCGGACCATGATCGGGTCGCCTACCGCCTCGCGGATCCGTGACAGGGTACGGCTCATCGCCGGTGGGCTGAGGTGCATGCGGCGCGCGGCTCCGACCACGCTGCCCTCTTCGAGAAGAACGTTGAGGGCGACCAGGAGATTCAGATCGGGAAGATGCATGGAGTGGAAGTATAAGCACGCTGGCATGCGCAGGGTGCAGTCTTTCGTTCTCCCATGCGTGCGTTCGCTGCATTGCTGGATTGCGTTCGCGGTGCCTTTACGCGCACCGGTGGCTGCCGAAGAATGCCGGTGCACGCTCTATCCGAGGATTTGCCGATGTTCCATACGCTCCTGGTCGCCATCGACGGCGGCCCGCAGACCCGTCGCATTGCCGAGCTGGCGCGGCAGGCCGCCGCGCCGGGCGCGCGGGTCCACCTGCTGTGCGCGGTGGACGCCGGCTATGCGTTGCCGGGCCGGCCGACGCTGCTCGACTATCCGCCCGCCGCGCACGAGTGCGAAGAGGCCCGGCAGGTGCTCGACGAGGCTTGTGCGCTGCTAGCCGGGTGCGAGCTGGAGGTACGGGCCGAGCTGCGTGCCGGCGACCCGGTGCAGGTGATCCTGGGCGAGGCGCGGCGCCTGGGCTGCGAGCTGATCGTCATCGGCCATCGGCACCTGGGACGGCTGGAGCGCCTGCTCGATCCTTCGGTCGGCGACCGGGTGATCCGCGAGGCGCCGTGTCCGGTGCTGGTGGAAGTGCGCGAGGGAGATGCGCAGGGGAGTTGACCTGCCGGCCGATTGTCGCCACCTTGCGGTTTTTCCCACGAATGCGGAGGACAGGATGCAGGCGGATTTTTGGCACGCCCGCTGGGCGAACAACCAGATCGGCTTCCACCTGGACGAGATCAATCCCTACCTGATGCGCCACCTGTCGCGGCTGCGACTGCAAGCGGGCGAACAGATCCTGGTGCCGTTGTGCGGCAAGACCCTGGACCTGGCCTGGCTGGCCGCCCAGGGACTGGAGGTGCTGGGGGTGGAGCTTTCGGAAAAGGCCGTGAGCGACTTCTTCGAGGAGCACGACCTGCGCCCCGAGATCGATCAACTGGATGGTTTCCGCCGCTACCGGGTCGCCGGCATCACCCTGCTGCAGGGTGATTTCTTCGCCTTGCAGGCAGAGCACCTGGCGCAGTGCAGGGCGTTCTACGACCGCGCCGCGCTGATCGCCCTGCCGCCGGAGATGCGCGAGCGCTATGCCGGGCATCTCCAGGCGGTCCTGCCGACGCGCAGCCTCGGCTTGCTGGTCACCATCGACTACCCGCAGGCGGAGATGGCCGGTCCGCCGTTCGCCGTGCCCGACGAGGAGGTGCGTGGCTACTACGCTGGCGGTTGGCGGATCGAGGAACTGGAGCGCGGCGACGTGCTCGGCGTCAACTGGAAATTCCTCGAGCGCGGGGTGTCCTGGCTGGACGAGGCCGTCTACCTGCTGGAGAGAGGCTGAAACGGGGCGCCGCGCGGCGCCCCGTCCATTTTCAGCGGAGTTCGTCGACCAGCACCGCAAGGGTGCTCAGGACGTCCTGGCCGAGCCGCTTGGAGCGGGCGCCGGACCAGCCGGTCCCGGGCTCCGGGTTGTCGTCGTGGTCCTTGAACGGCATCTCGATGGTGAACGCCAGGCAGTCGTAGGTCTGCCCGACGAAGTTGCAGGCCAGCGCCAGGTTGGCCTGGCCCGGCGCACTGCGTGGGTAGCCATGGCGGATCTGGAATTCGCCGCGCGCCATCAGTTCCTCGCGGAAGCGTTGCTCGAGCCGTTCCAGGCGGGGCGTATAGCCCGGGTTGCCCTCGCAGCCGGCGGCGAATACGTGGGGGATTTCCTCGTCGCCGTGGATGTCGAGGAACAGGTCGACGCCATGGCGCTTCATCTCCTGCTGGACGAACCAGACTTCCGGGCTGCGCTCGGCGCTCGGCTCCAGCCAGGCCCGGTTGAGATCCTGGCCGGCGGCGTTGGTGCGCAGGTTGCCGTGGAACGCGCCGTCCGGGTTCATGTTCGGCACCAGGTACAGGTCGGCCTTTTCCAGCAGGCGCTGCATTTCCGTATCGTCCGGCCGCTGCAGGCGCTCGATCAGGCCTTCCATGAACCATTCGGCCATGTGTTCGCCGGGATGCTGCTGGGCGATGACCCACAGCTTCAGGTGGCTGTCGGGATGGCGCCTGACCCGCAGCAATTCGATGTCGCGGCCTTGCACGCTGGTGCCGACGGCGAGCCGTTCGACGCCCTCGATGCCGAGCGCACGTTCGACCAGGCGGGCATGCCGTTCGCGGCTGTAGGGCTCGAAGTAGGCGAAGCGGACTTCGCTTTCCTCCGGTTCCAGCTGGAAATGCAGGCCGTCGGCGTCGTATTGCGACGGCACGCGGAACCAGCGTTCGCCATCGTACGAGGCGACTGCCTGGTAGCCGCTCCAGGCATGGCTGTAGGCCGACTGGCCGGCGTTGACCAGGGTGAAGCAGTGCTCGGTGGCGGGAGCCATGCCCTCGACCTTGAAGTGGAACCACTGGAAATGCTGGCTGGCCAGGTCGGGACGGATCGCCAGGCGGATCCGGCGGGGATCGCTGGCATCGATGACCTGGATGTTGCCGCTGTCGAAATCGGCGCGGATCTGCATGGGAACCTCATCGGGCGAAATCACGGACCCGCATGTTCCGGGGCTGGCTCGCGGCTGTCAAAGCGACCATGGATAGGTGGCTTTCCCGGGCATAAAAAAAGGGCGACCGATGGTCGCCCTGTCCCAAGTGTGAAAGCGGATCAGCGTGCGCTGGCGCGCAGCGCTTCGATACGATCTTCCAGCGGCGGGTGGCTCATCAGCAGGCCGGCCAGGCCGTGCTTGAGGCCGCCATTGATGCCGAAGGCGTTCAGGGTGTCGGGCATCTGCACCGGCACGCCCTGTTCCGAACGCAGGCGTTGCAGCGCGGCGATCATCGCGCCGGTGCCGGCCAGGTGGGCGCCGGCGGCGTCGGCGCGGAACTCGCGGCGGCGCGAGAACCACATGACGATGATGCTGGCGAGGATGCCGAGCACCAGTTCGGCGAAGATGGTCGCGACGAAGTAGCCGATGCCCGGGCCGTCCTCGTTCTTCAGGATGGCCTTGTCGACGAAGTTGCCGAAGATCCGCGCGAAGAACATCACGAAGGTGTTCACCACGCCCTGGATCAATGCCAGGGTGACCATGTCGCCGTTGGCGACGTGACCGATCTCGTGGGCGAGGACGGCTTTCACCTCATCGGGCGAGAAACGTTCGAGCAGGCCCTGGCTGACCGCGACCAGCGCGTCGTTCTTGTTCCAGCCGGTGGCGAAGGCGTTGGCCTCGTAGGCGGGGAAGATGCCGACCTCCGGCATCTTGATGCCGGCTTCGCGGGACAGCTCTTCGACGGTTTGCAGCAGCCACTGTTCGTGACGGGTGCGCGGCTGGCTGATGACTTCGGTACCGGTGCTCATCTTCGCCATCCACTTGGAGATGAACAGCGAGACCAGCGAACCGGCGAAACCGAACACGGCGCAGAAGACCAGCAGGCTGCCGTAATTCTGGCCGGTGAAGCGGTCCACCCCGAGCAGTTTCAGGGTGATGCTGGCAATCACCAGGACTGCCAGGTTGGTGGCCAGGAACAACAGGATGCGCATCATGGTGTAAAGCTTCTCCTCACGGCTGAAGGCACGGAGCGCGGTTCGCAGGCCGCCGGGGCGGGCGAACGGGCTCCTGATAATCATGCGGGGTTATATAAGGGGCGGTCCATGGCGATTCAATCGAGGGACTATTTCAAACTGTGTCGCCTTGCGCGCCCAGGTTGCCCTCGAACAGCAGGCGGGTCAGCCCGGCCAGGCGTTCGCCGTCGCCCTGCGCCAGCGCCTGGCGCAACTGGTTGGCCAGGCTGGCCTGTTCGCGGCGCACGCTGGCCGGCGCCTCGGCCAGCGCCGCCGCGGCCCGGGGGACGATACGGGTAAGTCTTAGGAAGGCCTTTTCGCTGAGCACCGCCTGGTCGAGAGCCTCGTAATGAATGGTGTTGGCGAAGCGCAGGTAGCCTTCCTCGGCGAGCCAGAGCAACGCGCCCAGACAACTTTGGTGACGTTTGCTCGGCAGGCCGAACTCGTCCGGCGCCTCGCGGCCGATCAGGTCTTCGACGTAGAGCGCGGTCTTGCGCGGAAACGCCTGGTAGAGAAGCAGGAGGCCGCCAGCGGCGTCCTTGTGGAAGTCGTCGATCTGCAGGTCCATGGATGGGTCGCCGGGCAGGGCGGCGCCAGCGGCGCCGCGGGAGCGGGGGGGTTACTGCTGGTAGCCCTTGAGGAAGCTGCCGATGCGCAGGATCGCCTGCTCCAGGTCGTCGACGCGGGGCAGGGTGACCACCCGGAAGTGGTCGGGCCACGGCCAGTTGAAGGCGGTGCCCTGGACGATCAGCAGTTTTTCCGAGAGCAGCAGGTCGAGGACGAACTTTTCGTCGTTGTGGATCGGGCAGACCTTCGGATCGATCCGCGGGAAGGCGTACAGCGCGCCCATCGGCTTCACGCAGCTGACGCCGGGGATGTCGTTGAGCAGTTCCCAGGCGCGGTTGCGCTGCTCCAGCAGGCGCCCCGGCGGCAGGACCAGATCGTTGATGCTCTGGTAGCCGCCCAGGGCGGTCTGGATCGCGTGCTGCGCCGGGACGTTGGCGCACAGGCGCATGTTGGCGAGGATGTCGAGACCTTCGATATAGCTCTGTGCCCGCTGCTTGGGCCCGGAGATCGCCACCCAGCCGGAGCGGAAGCCGGCCACCCGGTAGGATTTGGACAGGCCGTTGAAGGTCAGGCAGAGCACGTCCGGCGCCAGCGAGGCGGTGGAGACGTGGACGGCGCCGTCGTAGAGGATCTTGTCGTAGATCTCGTCGGAGAACAGCACCAGGTTGTGCTGGCGGGCCAGTTCGACCATGCCTTCCAGCACTTCCCTGGAATACACCGCGCCGGTGGGGTTGTTCGGGTTGATGATCACCATCGCCCTGGTGTTCGGCGTGATCTTCGCCTTGATGTCTTCCAGGTCCGGCCACCAGTTGGCCTGCTCGTCGCACAGGTAGTGCACCGGCTTGCCGCCGGCGAGGCTGACGGCGGCGGTCCACAGCGGGTAGTCGGGAGCGGGGATCAGCACCTCGTCGCCGTTGTTCAGCAGCGCCTGCATGGACATCACGATCAGTTCCGACACGCCGTTGCCGAGGTAGATGTCCTCGATGCCGACGCCTTCCACCTGCTTCTGCTGGTAATACTGCATCACTGCCTTGCGCGCGCTGAACAGGCCCTTGGAGTCGCTGTAGCCCTGGGCGGTCGGCAGGTTGCGGATGACGTCCTGGAGAATTTCCTCGGGAGCTTCGAAACCGAACGGCGCCGGGTTGCCGATATTCAGCTTGAGGATGCGGTGACCCTCTTCCTCTAGGCGTTTGGCGTGCTTGAGCACCGGCCCGCGAATGTCATAGCAGACGTTGGCGAGCTTGTTCGATTTGCTGACCTGCATGATGTGTCGAGTCCCGAAGTGAGCGAACACCGTGGAACAGGCTGCGAAAAGCCCGCTGGATCGCGGCTTGGCAGGCTGTAACGCGGATGACAGACTGGCGTCTATAAGGAGCACGCATGATACGTGCGGCCCGTCCCCCGGAAAAGGGAGCGCCGGGCATTTTTCAGATCGCGAGGTAGAGCCGATGAGCAAGATCGACAAGCCCCTGGACTCCTGGCGCGAGGAGTTGACCGAAGAGCAGTTCCACATCTGTCGCCTGGGCGGTACCGAACGCGCCTTCAGTGGCGAATACCACGCCACCAAGACCCCCGGGATCTATCATTGCACCTGCTGCGGCACGGCGTTGTTCGACTCCGACGCCAAGTACGACTCCGGCAGCGGTTGGCCGAGCTATTTCCAGCCGGTGGACGCCGAGGCGGTCCGCGAACTGGACGACTTCAGCCACGGCATGCATCGCATCGAGGTCCGCTGCGGTCGCTGCGATGCCCACCTGGGGCACGTCTTCCCGGATGGCCCCCGGCCCACCGGGTTGCGTTACTGCATCAACTCGGCCTCGCTGAAGCTGGTGCCGCGGGAGAGCTAGAGAGCGACGACCCGTCTTTGGTTCGGGTCGTTTTTCATTCAATCAATTTGTGTGCAATTGAGTTGCGAGCTACTTTGTTTCGAGACCCACCCTCAACAAGGAAGACAAGCCATGAGCGATTCGCTGCTGAGCATTCCCTGCACCACCATCAAGGGCGAACAGAAGACCCTGGCCGACTTCGGCGGCAAGGCGCTGCTGGTGGTGAACACCGCCAGCAAGTGCGGCTTCACCCCGCAGTACCAGGGGCTGGAGGCCTTGTGGGAAAAATACCGTGAGCGCGGACTGGTGGTGCTCGGCTTCCCCTGCAACCAGTTCGGCAAGCAGGAACCGGGCGACGAGGGCGAGATTTCGCAGTTCTGCGAACTGAACTACGGGGTGAGCTTCCCGCTGTTCAGGAAGATCGAGGTCAACGGCGCCGGCGCCCACCCGTTGTTCGTCAGCCTGAAGAAGCGCGCGCCGGGCCTGCTCGGCAGCCAGGGCATCAAGTGGAACTTCACCAAGTTCCTGATCGGCCGCGATGGCCAGGTGGTGAAGCGCTATGCGCCGACCACCAAGCCGGAGGAGCTGAGCTCGGCGATCGAGGCGCTGCTTGAATGAGCACCCGGGGAAAAGTCGCCAGGCCGGATGGCGTCGAAGAATCGCTGCTGCTCGACAACCAGCTGTGTTTCAAGCTGTACGCCGCCTCGCGCGCGGTGATCCGCGGCTATCGGCCGCTGCTCGAACAGATCGGCCTGACCTACCCGCAGTACCTGGTCATGCTGGTGCTCTGGGAGTGGCATGCGAGCCCGCCGGAGCAGCCGACGGTGAAGGCCTTGGGCGACCGCCTGCTGCTCGACTCCGGAACCCTGACGCCCTTGCTCAAGCGTCTCGAACAGCTCGGCCTGGTGGATCGCCGTCGCGCCAGTCACGATGAGCGGGAAGTGCACCTGACGCTGACGGTGCCGGGGATCACCTTGCGCGAACGGGTCATTCCGCTGCGCCAGCAGCTGATCTGCAGCACCGGTTTCGACCTCAACGAGATGTTCGACCTGCACCAGCGCCTGGGCGGATTGCTGTCGCGCTTCCGTCTGGTGGTAGGAGGCTAGCCGTCGTCGCGAGGCCGGCTAGTCGCTCGCGGTGAGCGGGCACCAACGGTCGAGGATGGCTTTCAGTTCGTCGCGGTGGAAAGGCTTGGCCAGGTAGTCGTCCATGCCGGCGGCACGACAACGTTCGCGCTCGTCCGGCAGGGCGTTGGCGGTCAGCGCGATGATCGGCAGGCCGCCCCAGCGTCCGCTGTCGCGGATCTGCCGGGTCGCTTCGTAGCCGTCCATCACTGGCATGTTGCAGTCCATCAGGACCAGGTCGATGGGATGCTCCTCCAGCATCTTCAGGGCATTCAGCCCGTGTTCGGCGATCCATACCTGGCAGCCGAGCTTGTGCAGCAGGCCCTTGGCGACCAACTGGTTGACCGGGTTGTCCTCCACCAGCAGGACCCGGGTGTTGCGCTGTTCTCCCGTGGTGTCCGAGGCGCTCGACGGGGCTATGGCAGTGTGTTCGAGCACGTGTTTCAGGGCCTGGTACAACTGGTTGCGACTCAGCGGCCTGGCCAGTTGGCGCAGCGGCGACAGGCGGCGGGCCAGCTCCGGTTCGAGGAAACTGCCGTAGGCGGTGACCAGCAGGATCGGCGTACCGATGCTCGGACGCAGTCCCATCAGACAGTCCGGGCAATCCGATATCAGTACGTCGAGCGAGTGGCCGAGCAGGCTGTCGTCGGTCTCCAGACGCTTGTACTCCAGGCCCCAGCGCGGCAGCCAGGTTTGCAGCAGCTGCGCCAGCCCGCTGTTGGCCGAGCATTGCGCGATCACCCGGCCGCGCAGCGGCAGCGCCTGCAGCGGAGGGCTGACCGGCGCCAGCGGCAGGCCGACGCTGAACAGGCTGCCCAGGCCGACCGTCGACTCCACCGTCAGCTCGCCCTGCATGGCCTCGCACAGCTTGCGCGTGAGGGCCAGGCCGAGGCCTGTGCCGCCGTATTGGCGGGTGATACCCGCGTCGGCCTGGGTGAACGGTTGGAAGATGCGATCCAGCGCCTCCTGGGCGATGCCGATGCCGGTGTCGCGCACACTGATGCGCACACCCTCGGCGGTGGCTTCCACGCGAACGTCGACCCGCCCCAGGCGGGTGAACTTCAGCGCGTTGGACAGCAGGTTGCTGACGACCTGGCGAATCCGCGTCGGGTCGCCGGAAACCTGGGCGGGCAGGGCGGGGTCGACCAGGCAGGTCAGCTCCACGCCGGCCGCGGCGTTCTGCGAGAGGAGGCTGGCGGTGTCTTCCACCAGGACGCCCAGGTCGAACGGGATCTGTTCCAGGACCAGTTGCCCGGCCTCGAACTTGGAGAGGTCGAGCACGTCGTTGAGCAATTCCACCAGCACCTTGCCGGAGTCGTGGGCGATCGACAGCTGCTGGCGCTGTTCCGGGGTGAGCGGGCCGTCGAGGCTCAGCGAGAGCATGCCGAGCAGGCCGTTCAGCGGCGTGCGGATCTCGTGGCTCATGTTGGCCAGGAAGCTGGCGCGGGCCTGGGCCATATCGAGAGCGGTCTGGCGGGCTTCTTCGAGTTCCTGGTTGGATAGCGTCAGGCGCGCGTTGGCAGCCTTCAGCTCGGCGGTACGGGCGGCGACGATGCTTTCCAGCTCCTCCAGGTACTGGGTCAGGCGGTTCTCCGCCTCCCGGCGCTGTTCGATCTCTACCGAGATGCGCCCGAGCTGGCGGTTGATGACTTCCACCAGCACGCCGATCTCGTCGCGTTCGTGGCCCTTGGGGCAGGGCAGGCGCATGCGTGCCGGCGAGCGTGGATCGTGTCCGCTGAGGGCCTGGATCAGGCTGACCAGGGGCTTGGTCAGCAGGGTATAGAAGAGCACCAGCAGGATCAGCGACAGCAGCAGGCTGCGCACGAAGCCGGAGAGCAGGGTGATGCCGGCGCGACGGAGGAAGTCGTTGCCGAACACGAAGGTGTCGATTTCCAGGTGCAGTACGCCGAGGGCCTCGCCCGGCGCATGGTCGACATGCAACGGGTCCTCGTAGACCCGCTTGTGGCCGAAGAGGAAGTCGCTGAGCGGCCGCAGGCGGCTTTCGGCGGATTCGCGCGAGGCGCTGGCCAGCGGCAGGCCGGAGGTGTCGATGATTTCCGCGCGGACCACGGCGGGCGAACGGAGCAGGCCGAGGACCAGCTCCTGGGCCAGCTCCGCATCGATGTTGTAGGCGATTCGCGCGGCGGGGTTGTGGCTGACGTCCAGCAGCGCGCGCACTTCGCGATTGATGGATGCGTCCTGGCTGGCATAATCGACGCCAACCTGAATCAGGCTGAGCAGGGTTCCCAGGATAAAGGCCACCAGCACGGTGAGGCTGGCCTGTTTGAACGACAGGCGATGGGTCAGCGCTATATCCATGGGGGCGGGGATCAGCCTTGGCGAGGTTCTGCCGCCTAGCATAGCCCATCCCGACCGTCTGTCGGGGTTCCTGGGCGCAACCGATGATCGATCCGTGACGTCAGTCCGATCCGAGGAGAACAGAGTGGATTCCCGATTGAGCGATTTTCTTGCCCGCGCCGAAAGCGTGCTCGCGCGCCTGGAGCCGCTGCTGCCGGCCGTACGCGAAGCCGTCGACTGGGAGCGCAGCCTGGCGGCGCGCTGGCACCGCGACGGCCGTAGCGGCTACCTGCAGCCGCTGGAGGTCAGCCTCGACCTGCGCCTGGCCGACCTGCTGGGCGTAGAGCGGCAGCGCGAGCAACTGGAACGCAACACCCGCCAGTTCGTCGCCGGCCAGCCGGCCAACCACGCCTTGCTCTGGGGGGCCCGCGGGACCGGCAAGTCCTCCCTGGTTCGTGCGCTGCTGGCCGAGCTGGCCGGCGCCGGGCTGCGCCTGATCGAGATCGAGCGCGACCACCTGGCCGACCTGCCGCGCGTGGTCGAGCAACTGCAAGGCCTGCCGCAGCGCTTCGTACTGTTCTGCGACGACCTCTCGTTCGATGCCGGGGAAGGCGACTACCGGGTACTCAAGAGCGTGCTCGACGGCTCGCTGGAACAGGCGCCGGAGAATGTGCTGCTCTACGCCACCTCCAACCGCCGGCACCTGGTTTCGGAGAAGCAGAGCGACAACGAGAACTGGAAGATGGTGGACGGCGAGCTGCATCCCAACGAAGCGGTGGAGGACAAGATCGCCTTGTCCGACCGTTTCGGCCTGTGGCTGTCGTTCTATCCCTTCACCCAGGAGCATTTCCTCAGCGTGGTTCACCACTGGGTGGACGTGCTCGCGGAGAAGGCCGGGCTGGCCTGGAGCTGGAGCGAGGAACTGGAGAAGGAAGCGATCCGCTGGGCGCTTGGCCGCGGCAACCGCAACGGCCGTTGCGCCTATCAGTTCTCCCGCTACTGGGTGGGCAAGCAACTGCTGGAGCGCCAGGCATGATCGATCTGCAGCAATCTGGCGCCGGGCTGGCCGGCTACGCCCTGCTGGCGGCGCAGGCCGAGGCGCTGTTCGCCGACGAGCGCGATTTCATCGCCAACGCCGCGCAGTTCTCCGCCTTTCTCTTCCATGAGCTGGGCGACCTGAACTGGGCCGGCTTCTATCTGAACCGCAACGAGGAACTGGTCCTGGGACCGTTCCAGGGCAAGGTCGCCTGCGTCCGCATCCCCTTCTCCAAGGGCGTCTGCGGCGCCGCGGCGCGTACCCGGCTGACCCAGCGGGTCGACGACGTCCACGCGTTTCCCGGCCACATCGCCTGCGACAGCGCTTCCAGCAGCGAACTGGTGGTGCCCCTGCTCAAGGACGGCCGCCTGGTCGCTGTGCTCGATCTGGACAGCCCGAGCGTGGGACGCTTCAGCGCCGAGGACCAGGCCGGGATCGAAGGCCTGGTGGAGATATTCCTGCGCCTGACGGACTGCTGAGCGACGCGTTCAGGCTTTCGCTGCGAGCTTGTCGAGGGTCCGTCGTTCCCCCGGCAGCAGCGCTTGCATCGCCGGGCGTTCGAGCATCCGCGCGAAATGCGCGGCGAGGGCCGGCCAGCGTTGCTCGTCCAGGTTTTCGCCGGCGTGACGCAGGTTGACCAACTGGCTGGCGATCGCCAGGTCGGCGAGGGTCAGTCGCTCGCCGACGAAGAAGGCCCGGCCGTCGAGATGGTTTTCCAGGTAATCGAAGTGCGCTGGCAGCTTTTCCTCCAGCGCGCGACGCACGTCGTTCTCCTCGCAGGCCTGGCCCATCGCCGGCTTGAGTATCCGGTTGCGGAAGATCGTCAGCGTGGCCAGGGGAGCGATCTCGTAGTCGGCGTATTTTTCCAGCCAGCGCACCGCTGCGCGGCTGGCGGGGGCGTCGCCCTGGAGATTCGGCGGTTCGGGATAGCGTTCTTCCAGGTACTGGCAGATCACGCTGGAGTCGGCGAGGGCCAGGTCGCCGTCGCGCAACGCCGGGATGCGGCCCAGCGGACTGATCTCGCGATACCAGGCCGGCTGGCCGAACGGGGCGATCGCTTCCAACTGGTAGTCGAGGCCCTTTTCGGCCAGGAGCAGGCGGACCTTGCGGACGAACGGAGACAGTGGGGCTCCGTAGAGTGTCAGGCTCATAACGATTTCCTCGGTCGATATGAGCCTGGGTTATAGCACGGCTGCCGTAGGCAGGCCGGAATCAGTCGTAGACGTTCTTCTTCTTCCACAGGTCGTCTGCATCGAGGGCCTTCAATCCCTCGTTGAGTTCGCTGGGCTCCTCGCTCGCCGGCTGGCTGTTGTTCAGCACCATCGCGTTGGCGCGGGCCAGCTGCGTTTCCATCTGCTGCAGCTCCGCCTGGTAGCGCGCCAGCTCGGGCTGCTTGCGCAGGTACTGGGCGCCGCGTTCGAAGGCCAGGCGCGCCTGGCGCGGTTCGTTCTGCTGCAGGGCCTGCTGGCCGAGATTGCCGAAGAACTCGATATGCAGGCGCACCAGGAGGTGGCGAATCTCCTTGACCCAGATCTGCGCCTCGCTGCGCGGCAGGTGGCCGTCCTGGGTGAAACGGGTGAGCTGGGCATGCAGGGCTTCGAAGAGGAAGCGGACTTCCTTGGCCTTGTCCTCGGTCAGGATCGCCTGGGGCGGATTGCGCACCGGGATCGACTCGCCCTTGGCGACCAGCGCGCGCAACTCTTCTATACGAGCCTTGAGCCCGGCATCGGCTTTCTTCTGCAGCGCCAGTTGCTGCTCGCTGAGGCTGAGCTCGATCTGGCTCATCAACAGCTTCAGCGACGGGCTGACGAACTGGCCGGGAAGGCTCTCGGAAATCTGCGCGCAGCGCCGGACCCGGTCGTTGAGTTCGGCTTTCAGGCGCGCTTTCTCCAGCTTGCTGTTTTCCACCACGTGGTTGATATAGCCAATGGCGATTAGGAGGGCGATCCCGCCGATGATGAGGGCGGTAATGAGGAGTGGCGACACCTTGGGACTCCGCTGTAAGAATTTTCTCAGTCTAATGTCTTGGTGCTACCACTGATAGCAGCAGCTCATTATTTGCACAGAAGTCTTTGATTTAAAAAAATTTTCTCAGAAGGGTTGACGCCTCCCCGGACGCTCCATAAAATGCGCGCCACTTCCAGCGTGAAGCCAAACGCGAAACACTGGAAGCCGGAAAGATCTGTTGTAAGTTCCGGGCCGCGTCCCCTTCGTCTAGTGGCCTAGGACACCGCCCTTTCACGGCGGTAACAGGGGTTCGAGTCCCCTAGGGGACGCCATTGCGGGAATAGCTCAGTTGGTAGAGCACGACCTTGCCAAGGTCGGGGTCGCGAGTTCGAGTCTCGTTTCCCGCTCCAAATTCTACAACCTGGCTTCGGCGGGGTTGGTGAAAGTTAGGCGTCAAAGGTTCGGTTTCGGCCGAACGGGCAACAAGTTGTAACGCGGGAATAGCTCAGTTGGTAGAGCACGACCT
>NZ_KV819862.1:302457-303367 GCF_001815235.1 Pseudomonas sp. HMSC065H01
TCGCGAGTTCGAGTCTCGTTTCCCGCTCCAAACATGATCCAGGTTTCGGCCTGGGTCGAAGAGAAAAGGGCCTTCGGGCCCTTTTTTCGTTTCTGCGATCCGCACCGCCCTGGTGCTTTTCCCGATTCCCCCCATGTTCCGCTCGGCAGGCCGCTGTCCCGCCGCATCTGCTTGCTCGATCGTCGAGACGAAAAAGGCCACTCGTGGAGTGGCCTTCTCTGGTGGAGCGACGGCGGCGATCAGGGCAGCGCTTTGAGCACCGTCAGCAGGCTGGTGAGGTTGTCGGCCACGCCCAACTGGCCGATCTTCTCGGTGGCGCCGCCGGCGGCGCTGGTATCCAGACTGTAGATCTGCATCACGCCCATGTTGGAAGCGGCCAGGGCCAGGGCGTTCTGCTGTTGCTGGGCGCTCACCGCGTTCTCGAAGAGAATCCCGGTGGAGTGGGCCATGGTCTGGTAGATGGTGCCCAGCGCCATGGCTGGCGCCTCACCGACGACCTTGACGTTGGACTGGGTGACGGCATCGGTGATCTGGTTGTTTACTGCGGTTGGGAAGCTCATGGTGATTCTCCTGAATCATTGCGAAGGATGTACGGCGATTGCTTGGACCCGGCGGGTCAGGCTCAGGTGAAGGATTTCAGTACGGTCAGCAGGCTGGTGAGGTTGTCGGCCACGCCCAACTGGCCGACTTTCTCGGTGGCTCCGGCATCGGCGGCGGTGTCGAGGCTGTAGATTTGCATCACGCCCATGTTGGAGGCGGCCAGGGCCAGGGCGTTCTGCTGTTGCTGGGCAGCTACCGAATTCTCGAACAGGATGCCGGTGGAGTGGGCCATGGTCTGGAAGATCGAGCCCAGCGCCATGGCCGGGGCTTCACCGATCACCTTGACGTTGGACTGGGTGACGGCATCGGT
>NZ_KV819862.1:303467-477958 GCF_001815235.1 Pseudomonas sp. HMSC065H01
GTTGGACTGGGTGACGGCATCGGTGATCTGGTCGTTGACTGCGGTCGGAAAACTCATGATGTGACTCCCTGTGAGTGAACGGCACGGCTCATGTCGTGCTGTCTTGATGAACGCTCCAGCCAGGGAGTTGTGAATCCGTCGGCGCCAGGCCTGGCGGGCGGCGAAAATGCAAGCGCCCCGCGAGGCGGGGCGCTTGTCGGTGCGGTCTCATGCGGCGGGCGGGTCGGGCTTGTCCGGCGGCGGTGCGGACGTGTTGTGGTTGCTCTGGTTGAAGATGGCGATAGCGTTCTCCAGTTGCTGCTTGAGCGAGCCGAAGTTCTGCTCGAAGCACAGGCGTACCTCGCTCTTCACTAGGTTGGCCAGGCGGTCGGCAATCTGCGACATCACCAACTGGTTGGCGCTTGCCTGGCCGCTCTGCAGGTGGCCGGGACGCAGTTCGGCCAGGCTGCCGGCGGCATTGACCGCCTCGAGAATCGCCTGCTCGCCGCTGTCCTGGGCGCGGAGGGCCTGGGTCGAGGCCTGCTGGACGTTCTGCAGGATCTGGCGGATGGAGCCTTCGGAACGCTGCCGGCCGTTCTCGATCACCTGTTCGGCCTGCTGTCGCGCGTGCACGGCCGGATCGCTGCTGGCGTCGTTGCCGAGGCCGAGCTGGAACTGTCTCAACTGCTCGTGTTCTTCGCTGGTGAGGGGGCGTTTCAGCCAGAGTTGCGCCAGCTGGACCAGATTCCTCCCCAATTCTTCCGAGATCGACATGCGCGGACTCCTCTGCGATAGACGCGCGGTGCGCGGGGTGTCGTGGCGAGGCTTCAGTACTGCTGCGTGCCGTCCGCCGAGGGGGCCTGCGCGCTGCCGCCGGTATCGCCGGGGTAGGCGGCGGCAGCGGCCTGCAGGGTGCTGTAGGCGGTGCTCAACTGCACCGCCAACTGTCCAAGGCTGGCCGGGTCGTCCACGCTGTCTCCCTGGGACAGGGCCTGGAGCCAGCCTTGCAGGCATTCGGTGAGGAGTGCCTTGACCTGGGTGACGAGGGTTTCGAGTTCTTCTTTCATGACGCTTCTCCTGGGGTGGGTGCTCATCCGAGCAGTTTCAGCACGGCCAAGAGCTTGGCCGCATCGCTGTCCGATATTTCCAGCAGGCGCTTTCCGCTCGCCGGCCTGCTGGGGGGCGGTTGGTCCCGTGTCTCCTCGCTGGCGTCCGGCGAACGCTGCGCCGGGCGGTCCGCGGCGGCGAGCGCGCGGCGTCTGATGTAGCGTGCGTAGGCGCTCATCGGTCGCTCCTCAACTGCTGCGGGTGGAGATGCGCACGACCGAGGCGGGGGCGGCGAACCCTTCGAAGCGCTGCAGCTCTCGGTCCCGATGGGGCGCGCCGGCCAGGTCGACGGCGCCGATGGTTTCCTCCCAGTAGGCGCTGCCCAGTTGCACCAGCAGGCGTTGGGCATTCTCCAGCGAAGCGACCGGTACCCGGCCGTGGCGGTCCGCGGCGGCATAGTTGAGCAGGAGCGCCATGCGGATCGCTTCGTCCTGTACGTTGGAGTGCTCGACACCCTGGCCGTCGGCGCCCAGCAGATAGGAGCGCCAGTTGAGGACCTGGGCGAAGAGGCGCCGGTAGGCTTCGAACTGGAAGTAGCGATCCTCCTCGGAGCGGTAGAGCGCGCACTGACTTGCGAAGAACTGTTCCAGCGCGGGTTTCGCCCAGCCGGGTGTACCCGGGAGGTGTTCGCCCAGTTCGTCGAAGCCGCTCTGGCTTTCCGCCAGGGCATGGACGTACTGCATCTGTTGTGGGTCCAGGCGCTGTTCGCCCTGGTAGGCGATGGCCAGGCTGAGCTCCTTGAGCTGGTCGGTGCCGACGTATCCGTCGAGATGGCGCAGGCCACGGTTCAGGCGGTATTCCTGCAGCGAGTCGAAGAGGCCGGAGGCGCCGGTAATGAAATTGCTTCCCAGGTTGGTGTCGAAGCACAGCTCGGGGAACTTGCTGGCCAGATAGTTGCGGTAGTAGTAGGCATGGCCGATGCGCAGGCTGAACAGATCGCTCTCCAGCAGGCGGCGGTAGTAGCTGTTGCCGTCGGCGTCGCGGCTGGCCAGCGCCTGGCAGAGGTTCACGACGTTGGTGCGGGCGTAGTAGGCGACCAGGGCCTGGGTAGTCCCGCTGGTGATGTCGAAGCGGCGTAGCCGCAGGCCGGAGGCGGTCAGGCTGTTGCCGAAAAACAGTTCGTCGAAAAGGCCGGCGAGGGCGCTGGGCGCCTTGTCACGGTCCTGCAGGTTCTCCCGTTCGCGTAGCCGCGCCTTGCCCTGGCGGATGGTGTTGCCATAGCACTTCCAGGCATAGGCGGAGAGCGCTGCGTAGAAATCGTCCAGCGCGTTGGCGTTGCGCAGGAAGTAACCGCACAGCGACCGGTTGTCGTCGGACACCCCGGTCCCCTCTCCACAATGGATGTGCAGGACCACCTTGCGGGTTTCCGGCTTGCCGTCCAGGTAGTGGCGAAACACCGCGGCCTGTCCGAGGAGGAAGTCGAAGAACTGTCGGTACAGGCCGGTAGCGGTCTCCATGCCGAGCAGGTCGATGCCGACCAGCCGGGCCTGCGGTGGCTGCCCCTGCTGTATTTCGAAATGACGGAGGATCCTGTGCAGCTCGGCATCGAAGGCGGCTTCGCTGGCATAGCCATGCGCGGTGTGGGCGAGCAGGCGGTAGGCGGTCTTCTCGGAGGCGTTGAATTGTTCGAACAGGGAATCGAGGAAGGCCACCTCGTCTTCCCCCGTCGCCGTCTGGGTATGGCTGATTCCTTCGTGGAGGAGGAACCCCAGCGTCAGGCAGGCGAATTCGCCCGGATGGCGATCGCGGATGGCGCCGCGGGCCCAGTAGGCGTCGTCGAACGGCGTGTACTTGTTGCCGCTCCAGATCTTGCGGTTGAAGTAGCGGACGAACTGGTCCGTCTCGCTGTCGCGAACCGCGCTCGCATCGAGCAGTTCCAGGGTGCCGAGGTAGATCGCCGGCTGGTCGATGGCCGCTGGCGGCGAGGTCCGGCCAAAACGTTGCGCCAGGATGAGGCAGGCGAGATAGATGTTCTCCGCCGCGCATTCGCCGCGCAGGTAGCCCTGACGGTCGGTCGCGGCGAACGGATTGCGCCTGACCATCCGCTGCAGAGCCAGTTCGAACAGCTCATAGTGCGCGGCCTGGCGAGCCTCCTCCAGCGCCTTGCCGTCGACGTCCGGGGCGACGCCGCGGGCACTCATCAGCAGCCCGATCAGGGAAAGCTCCTGGCCTTTCTCCAGGCTCACCTGCCGCTCGCCGACGCGGAAGACCCGGCGGTCGCGCGTCCAGCGGCTGTTGCTTTCCACCGGCAGGATGCCGGCGAAGTGACTATGGAAGTCGAAGGGATAGCGATGGAACCTGACCGGTTCTTCCAGCTTGAAATAGGCCATGACGGCTCTCCTGTGCCAGGGCCGGACGCCGCCGGCCCCGCCGGTGGTGGCTACGATTGGGTGTCCTTGCCGCCGCGACTGGCGAGGGTCTCGCTGTACTTGGCGATGCTCTGGTCGATCTTGTCGATGGCGAAGCTGGCCGATTCCGCCTCGATCGCTCCGGCCGCCGCGGCTACCGCGGCGGCGGCGCCCATCAGCAGGTCGGTGGCGAGGGCGCCGAGCGCGTCCTCGGCAGCCTGGGCCAGCTTGTTTTCGGCGATGTTCTGGGTCATCTGCCGGAGCAGGATCGCCTGGCTGGCCAGGGCGATCTTGCTGACTCCGTCGAAGTAGCTGGCGGCGGATTGCGCCACCAGCCCGGAGGCCTGGCTGATCATCATGTTCGGCGCGATGGCGATCTGCGACGGCGCATAGCCGGCGGTTTCGCTGTTGCTCATCTGCACCGCCTGCACGACTTGACTGTTCAGGGCGCTGGTGTCCGGCGGCGGCGCCTCGGTCTGCTTGAGCAGGCGCTCGCTCATGCCGGCCAGCGGCGAAGGGCGCGACGGCAGCTTCACGTCGCCGTTGGCGGACGCCCTGCCGCCGCTGGCTGGCGTCTGCCGGCCGGCCTCGCCGGGGGCGGCGGCTTGCTCGCTGTCGCCGGATGGCGCGGGCGCGGATTTCTTGCCGAAGCCGAACATGTCTGGGCACTCCTGGGATCAAGGGGCGGGTCAGATACCTTTCTTGTCTTCTATCGCCATGATCATCGACACCGCCTTGGAAACCACCGCGGTGGAGATCTGGTTCAGGGCCTGCTGGCTGTAGACTGCGTTCTGCAGGGACAGGCCGGCGGAATGGCTGGCGATCTGGTAGAGCGCGGCGATGGCCTGGGCCGGGGCTTCGGCGACCACCTTGACGTTGGTCTGGGTGACGGCATCGGTGATCTGGGCATTCACAGCCGTGGGGTCAGCCATGGGACTCTCCTTGAATGGGCAGGTGCTCGTCGGGCAGGGGGCCGGTCGCACGGGCCTCGACTCGCTTGTCAGGAATGAACGCGGCTGCGTCTGTCTTGTGAAACGTCGCCGGCGAAAAAGTCGGCGCTCAGCCGCGAGCGCAGCAACTGCACGCGCTTGCGCACCAGCGGCGGGGCTATGCCGAGCTGGCTGGCGATGTCGGCATAGGGCAGTTCCTCGATGAAGCGCAGTTCGAAGAGCTGCTGCTGTTGGCGCGACAGCGAGGCCAGGGCCTTGTCCACCTGGTCGAGACGTTCCAGCTGCTCCAGGCGTTCCAGCGGCGAGCCGACGGCGGCGAAGCGCTCCAACTGGCCATCGTGCAGGTCGATGCCGCGGTCGATGAGGCGGTCCTCGCGGATCTGGTGGCGCGCGCTGTCCAGGTAGACGTGTTCCAGGACCAGGAACAGGAAGCCCTGGGGGTCGCGTACCCGCTCCGGTGACTGGCGCAGGAACAGCAGCGCCTTGACCGCGGTGCTCGACAGCCATTCTTCGGCCCGATGGCTGTTGCCGCGCGCAAGGCGTTGTGCGCGTTTGCGCAGGCCAGCCTGCGCGGCACGCCAGCTTTCCTCGAACAGGCGATCGGAACCGGTTTCGTTGCCGCCTGGCTGATTCGGACGATCCATAACCGCTACCTCCCTGGTTGCTCGTGTCGGCGAGCAGTCTGTGAGGCGGGCGGTGGGCGAGGCTGTTACCTGGGTGACAGGGGCGCGGCTGGTAGTTCGGCCTTGCGTCGCAGGCGACCGAGGTCGTTGATCAGGATCCGGTCGTTGCGGCAGCTGATCAGCCCTTCGCGTTTCCATATTTGCAGTTGCGCGTTGAGCTTCGGCCGGCTGGCGTTGAGCATCGCTGCTAGGATGCTCTGGTTGGTCGGTAGCGTCGCGCAGGCTCCCTCGGGTTGTTCGCTCGCCAGGCTGGCCAGGAGATGGCGCGCCAGGCGCGACTCCAGGCGATGCAGGCAGACCCTCTCGACGAAACCGGAGGCTTCGCGCAGGCGCGAACAGAGGAGGGCCAGCGCGCGGTTGAGGAATTCCGTGTCGGCGATCAACGGGGCGAAGTGACGTCGGTGGAGGATCAGCACCGACGCCGCGCCGGAGGCGTAGGCAGAGGTCTCGCGGCGGTTCGGCTGGATCAGCGCGGTTTCCCCGATCACTTCGCCAGGACGGATATCATTGACGATCAGCTCCCGCCCGTCCGGCCCGTAGAGCACGGTATAGAGGTGTCCGCCGAGGACCAGGCCGATGAAGTCTTCAGGGTCGTGCTTGAGGAACAGGACGTCCTTGTCGCGCAACCGGCGCTCCGACGCATGGGTCGCCACGTGCCGCAGCAGATCGGGCAGCCCGTGCAGCAGCGGGCACCGTTGCAGCAGGGTGTAGTGGCGTGAACAGCGGTCTTCCGTTGACTCGTTCGAGTGCATGCCTGCGCCTTCGCCAGATTGATCGGCAGCTCCGGCGAGGTACGACATGCTCGCTGCAGAGCAATCAGTGGGGACGTGTGCGGCGAAGGGGTGTGAAGCTCCGGCTACCCGGCAGAACTGCTAGGTACGGACTCGGCGCGCTCCGGCAATCGGGCGGGCGGTCCGTTTTTTATTCGGAAAGGGTAGCGAGGTTTGGGCTGGCGGGAGGCGGCCCCGAGCGCACGGATGGCGGTCGGGGCGGGACGGCCGGTGGCCGTGGCGGGCTCAGTGCCGCGGGCTGTCCTCGGGCAGCGCGAGCAACTGCTTTTCGCGGTTCCAGTCGAACGTTTCGCCGCGCTCTTCGGCTTCGTAGCGGCGCTCGTCGAGGCGCTGGAACAGGTCGATCTCTTCGTCCGGCATGAAGTGCAGGCAATCGCCGCCGAAGAACCACAGCAGGTCGCGCGGTACCAGGTGGGCGATCTGCGGATAGCGGTGGAAGACCTGGGAAATCAGGTCCTGGCCGAGGTATTGGGCGCCTTCCGGGTCGCGCGGCAGTTCGTCCATCAGTTCGTCGAAACGCTCGAGGAACAGCCCGTGGTTTTCTTCCGGCACCTGCTCGGCCTCGCCCAGGGCGCCGAGGATGTTGCGCAGGTGCTGGAGCAGGGCGAGGTGGTGCTCGAGGTAGGAGTTGGCCATGACGGGTCCTCTGGAAAAAAGCTGGGCAGTATAAAGGGTTTCGCGGCGCCGGCCAGTTTCAGCGGATCGCCGGGGACTGGCTCTGGCGCCGGCGGTTTTCCAGTTGCCGGCGTTCGCTGTCGAGGCGCCGCTGGTCCTGCTCCAGGCGCCAGCGCTGCTGGTCCAGTTGCTGCTGGCGGATCAGGTTGTCCTGCATCTGTCGCTGCTGCCGTTGCCGCTGCAGGTTCTGCTGCTGGCGTTGCAGTTGATCCTGCTGCAGTTGCAGGCGTTGTTCGTCGAAGCGCTGGCGCTGTTCCTGGAGCTGGCGTTGGCGCTGTTCGCCAGCGCGCTGCACCGCCTGCTGGTGCGGCTGCACGCCATAGGGCGCAGGCGGTGCGGCCTGCGCCGGGGGCAGGAGGAGAAACGAGGCTGCCAGGCCGGTGGCAAATAGCTTGAGCATGATGGCCTCCCGTACGTCAGGGATGTGCCCGTCGATTCTAGCCAATCGCCCGGGTTTGGGTGGGTGAAGACGACAAAGGCGCCGGAAGGCGCCTTTGTCGGTTGCGACCGTCGCTTTGCCGCGGAGTGTCAGCGGATCCTGCCGTCGGCCAGTTGCAGTTCCTCCTTGGCGAAGTCGTCGACGTCGATCACCTTGCGCCGTGCCGCTTCGGCCTGGTGCAGGGCCTGCGCCTGCTCGGCGCTCAGCACGCCGGCGGCGGCGCCGGCATCGATCGGGTTCTGCCCCGCTTGCGGCTGGACCCTGCCTTCCTTGATCGCCTTGTGCAGGGTTTTCTCCAGCGCGGCGCTTTCGCGTACCGCGTCGAAGGCGTGGGCGAGGGCACCGACCGGGTCCTGCGGGTCTTTCGGCAGGAACGCGCCGGCGAGGATCGCCTGCAACGCCGGGTCGTCGTCCGGACGGCCGAGGATTTCCGCGATCTCGGCGTCCAGTTCGTCGCCCGGCCCTTTGTGCCGGCGGCCGAACGGCAGTACCAGGACCTTCAGCGCGCAGCCGAAGAAGCGGCTGGGGAAGTTGTTCAGCAGGTCCTCCAGCGCCGCCTCGGCCTTGCCGAGGTTTTCCTCCATGGCCCAGCGCAGCAGCGGATGCAGGTAGTCCGGGTTGCCCAGGTCGTGGTAGCGCTTGAGCGCCGCCGAGCCCAGGTAGAGATAGCTGAGGACATCGCCGAGACGCGCGGAGAGGCGTTCCTTGCGCTTCAGTTCGCCGCCCAGCAGCATCATGCTGAAGTCGGCGAGCAGGGCGAAGGACGCCGCCAGGCGGTTCAGCGCGCGGAAGTAGGGACGGCTGATGCGGTCGCCGGGCGCGTTGCCGAGGTGGCCGCAGCTGAGACTGAGGAGGAAGCTGCTGGCGGCGTTGCCGACGGCGAAGCCGATGTGCTTCACCAGCAGCGCGTCGAACTCGCGGGCGGCCTGGTCCTTGTCCTCGCGCTGGGCCAGTTCCATTTCCTTGAGCACGTACGGATGGCAACGGATCGCGCCCTGGCCGAAGATCATCAGGTTGCGCGAGAGGATGTTCGCGCCTTCCACCGTGATGAAGATCGGCGCGCCCTGCCAGGAACGACCCAGGTAGTTGTTCGGGCCCATGATGATGCCCTTGCCGCCATGGATGTCCATGGCATGGGCGATGCACTCGCGGCCGCGCTCGGTGAGGTGGTACTTGAGGATCGCCGAAAGCACCGAGGGCTTCTCGCCGAGGTCCACCGCGTTGGCGGTGAGGATTCGCGCGCTGTCCATCAGCCAGGCGTTGCCGCCGATGCGGGCGAGCGCCTCCTGGATGCCTTCGAAGGCGGCGATCGGCACGTTGAACTGCTCGCGGACCTGGGCGTAGCGACCGCTGACGTAGCTGCTGGCCTTGCCGGCGCTGGTGCCCACCGCCGGCAGCGAGATGGAGCGTCCGACCGACAGGCAGTTCATCAGCATCATCCAGCCTTTGCCGATCATTTCCTGCCCGCCGATGATGTACTCCAGCGGCACGAACACGTCCTTGCCGGAGTTCGGACCGTTCATGAAGGCGGCGCCCAGCGGCACGTGGCGGCGGCCGATCTCGACCCCGGGGGTGTCGGTGGGGATCAGCGCCAGGGTGATGCCCAGGTCCTCCTCGTCGCCCAGCAGATGGTCCGGGTCGTGGCACTTGAAGGCCAGGCCGAGGAGGGTGGCCACCGGGCCGAGGGTGATGTAGCGCTTTTCCCAGGTCAGGCGCAGGCCGAGCACCTCGCGACCTTCCCATTCGCCCTTGCAGACGATGCCGACGTCGGTCATGCCGCCGGCATCGGAGCCCGCGTAGGGGCCGGTGAGGGCGAAGCAGGGGATGTCGTCGCCCTTGGCCAGGCTCGGCAGGTAGCGCTGGCGCTGCTCGTCGGTGCCGTAGTGGAGCAGCAGCTCGGCCGGGCCGAGGGAGTTCGGCACCATCACCGTCGAGGCCAGGTCGCCGCTACGGGTGGCGAGCTTCATCACTACCTGCGAGTGGGCGAAGGCGGAGAAGCCCTTGCCGCCGTACTCCTTGGGAATGATCAGGCCGAAGAAGCCGTGCTGCTTGATGAAGGCCCAGGCTTCTTCCGGCAGGTCCATGCGCTGGCCGATGTCCCAGTCGCTGACCATGGCGCAGAGTTCTTCGGTCGGGCCGTCGACGAAGGCCTGCTCTTCTTCGGTGAGTTGCGCCTTGGGGTAGTCGAGCAGTTTCTGCCAGTCCGGGCGGCCGCTGAACAATTCGCCATCCCACCACACGGTGCCCGCCTCGATGGCCTCGCGCTCGGTGTCGGACATCGGCGGCAGGACTTTCTGGAACCAGGCGAACAGCGGACCGCTGAGCACGCGCCGGCGCAGGTCGGGCAGGGCGAGGGGAAGCGCCACCGCCAGCCAGAGCAGCCAGAAGACCAGCAGCAGCCAGCCGGGCGCGTGGCTGAACACGCCCATCAGGATCAGGTAGGCGGCGCTGATGCCGAGCGCGGGAGCGGGTGGGGTACGCCGATGGGCGAGGTAAGCGACACCGAGTACCAGTACGACTAACCAGAGCAACAACATGCGGAATCCTCCATGAAGACGCCAGGCGGCGTCTCGAGCTTAGCCCGTTTGCCGCCGTTTGGCGGCAGGGCCGGTCAGCTTGGCCGGTTTGTCACGTTATAGGCGAAAACTTCCCGTTTAGACTGGGACAAATTGCCCGCCGGGAGCCCGCCATGCAGTCCTACCTACAATCCGGCCGCTTCGTGGATAGTGACCACCCGGTGGTGGTGGAGTTCGCGGAAAAATCCCGGGGGAATTCGGCGAAACCGCGTGACCAGGCGGTCGCGCTGTACTACGCGGTACGCGACGGGGTGCGCTACAACCCCTACGTGTTCAGCCGCGATCCGCAGACCCTGAAGGCCAGCCACGCGCTGCAGCAGGGCGAGTCCTATTGCGTGCCCAAGGCCATCCTGCTCGCCGCCTGCGCTCGGCATTGCCGGATTCCGGCGCGGATCGGCCTGGCCGACGTCCGCAACCACCTGGCCACGCCGCGCCTGCTGGAGGCGCTGCGCAGCGAGGTGTTCGCCATGCACGGCTATACCGAACTGTACCTCGAGGGCCGCTGGGTGAAGGCCACCCCGGCGTTCAACCGTGCCTTGTGCCGCGCCTTCGACGTCGCTCCGCTGGAGTTCGACGGCGTCGCCGACAGCGTCTTCCATCCATTCAACCGCCAGGGCGAGCGCTACATGGAGTACCTGGCCGATCACGGCCAGTTCGCCGACCTGCCGGAGGAACTGTTCTTCTCCCACTTGCAGCAGCACTATCCGCACCTGTTCTCCGGCCGCCCGCTGGCCCTGGACGGCGATTTCCAGGCCGAGGCCGGGCAAGATGAAGGGCGTCGATAGTCACCATCAGCCGGCGCGTCTTCCTTCTTCGGTCCATCCTCGGTAGGGTGCGGCATGTCGTCCGGGCGCTCCGGCGACCCATCCGCCGCATCAACCGAAGAGGGAACGCAGAGTATGTTGACCATCTGGGGCCGGAAGAACTCGAGCAATGTGCGCAAGGCGCTGTGGTGCGCCGAGGAGGCTGGCCTGGAGTACCGGACGGTGGATGCCGGCGGGGCGTTCGGCCTGGTGGATGAGCCGGCGTTCCGTGCGATGAATCCGAACGGTCGGGTGCCGGTGATCGAGGACGACGGCTTCGTCCTCTGGGAGTCCAACGCCATCGTCCGCTACCTGGCCGCCCGCTATGCGCCGGGCGACCTCTATCCGCAGGACCCGGTGCGCCGCGCCGACGCCGACAAGTGGATGGACTGGACCACCTCGACTCTCGCCGGGCCGTTCCGCGACCTGTTCTGGGGAACGCTGCGTACGTCGCCGGAGCAACGCGACGAGGCCCTGATCGCAAAGGCGTTGCAGACCTGCGGCGAGTTGCTGCGGGTGCCGGACCAGACCCTGGCCGGCCAACCCTGGCTGTCCGGCGAACGCTTCGGCATGGGTGACATTCCCCTGGGCTGTTTCATCTACGCCTGGTTCGAGATGCCCATCGAGCGCCCGCCGCTGCCCCACCTCGAGGCCTGGTACCTGCGCTTGCGCGAGCGCCCGGCGTTCCGCACCGCGGTAATGACCGAACTGACCTGAGCCGGCTACTGTTGCATTTTGTTACCCGTAGCCTTATCTAGCTCTTCCTCTTCACCTTCCGACACGGGAAGCCTAATGAGTTCCGCCCTGTCCATCCGTCAATTGACGAAAACCTACGGCAACGGTTTCCAGGCCCTCAAGGGCATCGACCTGGACGTCGCCGAAGGTGATTTCTTCGCCTTGCTCGGCCCCAACGGCGCGGGCAAGTCCACCACCATCGGGATTCTCTCGACCCTGGTGAACAAGACCAGCGGTTCGGTCTCGGTGTTCGGCCACGACCTCGACAAGGACCCGGCCGGCCTCAAGCGTTGCCTTGGCGTGGTGCCGCAGGAGTTCAACTTCAACCAGTTCGAGAAGGTCTTCGACATCGTCGTGACCCAGGCCGGCTACTACGGCATCCCGGCGAAGATCGCCAAGGAGCGCGCCGAGCGCTACCTGACCCAGCTGGGGCTGTGGGACAAGCGCAACGAAGCCTCGCGGATGCTCTCCGGCGGCATGAAGCGGCGCCTGATGATCGCCCGCGCACTGGTCCACCAGCCGCGCCTGCTGATCCTCGACGAGCCCACCGCCGGGGTCGACATCGAGCTGCGTCGTTCGATGTGGAGCTTCCTCACCGAACTCAACCAGGAAGGCATCAGCATCATCCTCACCACCCACTACCTGGAAGAGGCGGAGCAGCTCTGCCGCAACATCGCCATCATCGACCACGGCGAGATCGTGCAGAACACCAGCATGCGTGACCTGCTGATGACCCTGCATTCGGAAACCTTCCTGCTCGACCTGAAGAACGTCCAGGCCCTGCCGCCGACTCTCGACGGCTACCCGACGCGGCTGGTGGACGATCACACCCTCGAAGTGCAGGTGGAGAAAAGCCAGGGCATCAACGATCTGTTCGCCCAGTTGGGCGCACAAGGCATCGAGGTACTGAGCCTGCGCAACAAGACCAATCGCCTGGAGGAGCTGTTCGTGTCGCTGGTGGAGAAGAACCTGACGAGGATCGCCCGATGAGCAGCGAGCTGAGCGCCAACCTGGTCGCCCTGAACACCATCGTCTACCGCGAGGTGCGCCGCTTCACCCGGATCTGGCCGCAGACCCTGCTGCCGCCGGCGATCACCATGGTCCTGTACTTCGTGATCTTCGGCAATTTGATCGGCCGGCAGATCGGCGATATGGGCGGCTTCACCTACATGGAATACATCGTGCCCGGCCTGATCATGATGTCGGTGATCACCAACGCCTACGGCAACGTGGTGTCGAGCTTCTTCGGCAGCAAGTTCCAGCGCTCGGTGGAGGAGCTGCTGGTGTCGCCGGTATCGCCGCACACCATCCTCCTCGGCTACACCATCGGCGGCGTACTGCGCGGCCTGGCGGTGGGGGTGATCGTGACCATGCTGTCGCTGTTCTTCACCAAGCTGCAGGTGCACCACCTGGGCATCACGGTGCTGGTGGTGGTGCTTACCGCGACCATTTTCTCCCTGGGCGGTTTCATCAACGCGGTGTTCGCGCGCAACTTCGACGACATCTCGATCATCCCGACCTTCGTGCTGACGCCGCTGACCTACCTGGGCGGGGTGTTCTACTCGATCAACCTGCTGCCGCCGTTCTGGCAGACCGTGTCGCTGGCCAACCCGATCCTGCACATGGTCAACGCCTTCCGCTACGGCATCCTCGGCGTCTCCGACATTCGCATCGGCGTGGCCATCGGCTTCATGCTGCTGGCCACCGCGGTGCTCTATCTCGGCTGCGTAAGGCTGCTGGTGAGCGGGCGCGGCATGCGCCAATGAAACGCTCGAAGGCATGAAACAGAAGCCCCCGTCATGGGGGCTTCGCGTTTCATCGGCGCGGGCGAGCGAAATCGATGACGAAACGGGTCCAGCCGTCGGCAGACTCGCAGCGGATCTCGCCGCCGTGGGCCTGGACGATGGAGCGGCAGATCGCCAGGCCGAGCCCGGCGTGTTCACCCTGGCCTTCGCGGCGCGCCGGATCGGCACGATAGAACCGGTCGAACAGGCGCGGCAAGCGCTCGGGAGGAATCGCCGGACCCTGGTTCTCCACGCTCAGGCGTCGGTCGCCGAGACGGATACGTATCTCGCCGCCATCGGCGGTGAAGCGCAGGGCGTTGTCCAGCAGGTTGGCCAGCACCCGCCGCAGCATGCCGCGGTCGCCGGGCAGGCTCAGGCTGCCTTGGCGCAGCAGGCGGATATCGTGGTCTTCCGCCAGCGGCTGGTAGAACTCCAGCAGCGAGTCGACTTCCGCGCCCAGGTCCAGGGCCTGGCGGCTGGGCGCCAGCAGGCCGTGGTCGGCCTTGGCCAGCAACAGCATGTCGTTGACCATCGCGGTGAGCCGTTCCAGCTCCTCGAGGTTGCCGTGCAGGGCCTCGCGATAATCCTCCAGCGAGCGTGGGCGGGACAATACCACCTGGGTCTGGGTCAGCAGACTGGTGAGCGGGGTGCGCAACTCGTGGGCGATGTCGGCGGAGAACGCCGAGAGGCGCTGGAAGGCTTCTTCCAGGCGCGCCAGCATGGCGTTCAGCTCGCCGGCCAGTCCGCGCAGCTCCTCTGGCATCCGGCTGGCGTCGAGGCGGGTGGTGAGGGAGTTGGCGGAAACCCGCGCGGCGACTTCGCGCATCCGTCGCAGCGGCGCCAGGCTGGCGCCGGTGGCCCAGGCGCCGAGCAGCGCCGTGGCCAGCGCCGACAGGCTCATGGTCAGCCAGATCAACTGGCGCATGCGTTGCAGGAAGTGCTGGTGATGACTGATGTCGAGGATCACGGTAAGTCGCGGCGAAGCGTCGTTGCCGGGCTCCAGCGGGGCGCCGAGTTCGCGGTTGGCGGGCAGGCCGGGATGCGCAGGCTGCGGCAGGCGCTCGAACCAGAGGTTGCCATCCGGGCCGTTCAGACGCAGGCCGAGGTCGGGATGGCGTGCCAGTTCGCGCAGCAGTTCCGCTTCGCGGCGGCGCATCTGTTGTTCCGAGCCGAGGCCGCGCAGCTCATCGCGAAACACCGCGAGCTTGGCGGACATCGCCATATGGTCGAGCTCGACGAAATGCTCGTCGATGGCCCTGCTGAAGATCAATCCGGCGATCAGCGAGACCGCCGCCGTGCAGGCGGCGAACAGCAGGCTCAGGCGGACGCCGAGGGACATCCGCGAGCCGAACCCGGCGCTCATTCGTCGCGCTCTTCGAGAACGTAGCCCATGCCGCGCACGGTATGGATCAGGCGCTGCGGGTAGTCGTCGTCGACCTTGGCGCGCAGGCGGCGGATGGCCACCTCGATGACGTTGGTATCGCTGTCGAAGTTCATGTCCCAGACCTGCGAGGCGATCAGCGACTTGGGCAGCACCTCGCCGCTGCGCCGCAGCAGCAGTTCGAGCAGGGCGAACTCCTTGGCGGTGAGGTCGATCCGCTTGCCCTGGCGTTGCACCCGGCGGCGCAGCAAATCGAGTTCGAGGTCGGCCAGTTGCAGGGTGGTCTCCTGCAACTGCTGGCTGCCCCGGCGCAGCAGGGTGCGCACCCGGGCGAGCAGTTCGACGAAGGCGAACGGCTTCACCAGGTAATCGTCGGCGCCTTGTTCGAGGCCGCGCACGCGGTCCTCTACGGCATCGCGGGCGGTCAGGAACAGCACCGGTACGGTCATCCCGGCGTCGCGCACGCTGCGCAGGATCTGCCAGCCGTCACGGCCGGGCAGCATGACGTCGAGGATCAGCAGGTCGTAGTCGCCGCCCAGGGCCAGTTGCTCGCCCTCGTTGCCATCGTCGCTCAGGTCGACGGCGAAGCCTGCCTCGGCGAGCCCCTGGCGCAGGTACTGGCCGATGCGCGGTTCGTCTTCGACGATCAGCAGTTTCATGTTCATCCCTCGTTACATTTGCCGGCCATGCCGACCTGTTTCTGACAGCATCGTAATCAGTGGGTAACGGGGGCGACAGTGGCCCCCGCGCAGACTACAGGGGAACTCATTCGAGGAGACTTCCCATGCGTACCTTCACTGCCTCCACCCTCGCTTTCCTGCTGGTCCTCGCCCCGACCGTTCCGGCCATGGCCGACAGCGGCGGCGACATCGTCTTCGAGCGCATGCAGGCCCAGGCCGCCAAGGCTCGTGCCGCGCACCAGGAGAAACTGGCGAAGCAGGCCGAAGCGACGAAGAAGGACAAGGAAAACTGCTGATCGCCAGTTCTTCCACCCCCGGCTCCACACGGGATGACGGAGGGCTCCGATCCCGTCTTCACCCGCCACCGGTTCCCTGGTTTCCGGTCGGCGGGCTTTTTATGCCCGTCGGTGGCGCTGGGCGATCTTAGCCTTCGCGGTCCGCAACGGCGGCAAGCTGACAAAGATGTAATGCTCCCGACAGCCAGCCGGCAGGCGCAGCGACACAGGATAGGCGACATCAACCCGATGGAGATTCCCCGTATGTTTCCGCGCCGCCTGCTTCCCGCTTCCCTGATCGTCCTCGGCGTGCTTTTCGGTGCCAGCGCCCAGGCTTCGCCGGCCCACGGCCAGGCCTTCGGCAAGCCGGCCCAGGCCGCGCAGGCCAGCCGCAGCATCGAGGTGGTGCTCGGCGACATGTACTTCAAGCCGCGGGCGATCGAGGTCAAGGCCGGCGAGACGGTCCGCTTCGTGCTGAAGAACGAAGGCAAGCTGTTGCACGAGTTCAACCTGGGAGACGCGGCGATGCATGCCGAGCACCAGAAGGAGATGCTGGAGATGCAGCAGTCCGGGATGCTCACCCCGACCGGCATGGCGTCGATGGACCATAGTCAGATGGGCCACGGCATGGCCGGCATGGACCATGGCCGGATGATGAAGCACGACGACCCCAACAGCGTGCTGGTCGAGCCGGGCAAGAGCGCCGAGCTGACCTGGACCTTCGCCAAAGCCACCCGGCTGGAGTTCGCCTGCAACATCCCCGGCCACTACCAGGCCGGGATGGTCGGTCAACTGACCGTGCAGCCCTGAGCCGGCGGACGGCCGGCGTGAAGATGCCGGCCGATCCGTATACACTTGCCGCCGCCCGCCAGTGCGGCGCGGCGCGCGGGGAAGGGCCCTGCGCGATTCATCCAGCAGGTTTCCCTCATGCAGCATCCCGCCGAACATTCGCCGCTGGGCAAGACCAGCGAATACGTCTCCAGCTACACGCCGTCGCTGCTGTTCCCCATTTCACGCACGGCGAAATGGGCCGAGCTTGGCCTGAGCGCCGAGACTCTGCCTTATCGCGGCGTGGATATCTGGAATTGCTACGAGCTGTCCTGGCTGACCCCGGCCGGCAAGCCGGTGGTGGCGATCGGCGAGTTCTCGATCCCGGCGGACTCGCCGAACATCATCGAGTCGAAGTCGTTCAAGCTCTACCTCAATTCCCTCAACCAGTCCGCCTTCGACAGTCGCGAGGCGCTCCGTACGGTGTTGGAGAAAGATCTCTCGTCCGCTGCCGGGGCGCCCGTGGGCGTGCGCCTGCGCAGCCTCGACGAGGTGGCCGAGGAGGGCATCGGGCGTCTGCCGGGGCGCTGCATCGACGAGCTGGACATCGCCGTCGACGGCTACGAGCAGCCGCGCCCGGAACTGCTGCGCTGCGACGCCGGGCGGATCGTCGAGGAGCAGCTCTACAGCCACCTGCTCAAGTCCAACTGCCCGGTCACCGGCCAGCCCGACTGGGGCACCCTGGTGGTCGACTACCAGGGCCCGGCGCTGGACCCGGCCAGCCTGCTGGCCTACCTGGTTTCCTTCCGCCAGCACCAGGACTTCCACGAACAGTGCGTCGAACGCATCTTCCTCGACCTGCAGCGCCTGTTGCAGCCGCAGGCGCTCAGCGTCTACGCGCGCTACGTACGCCGTGGCGGCCTGGATATCAATCCCTACCGCAGCCTGGCGGAGGTCGCACCGGACAACCGACGCCTGGTGCGCCAGTAACGCCTCGCAACACGCGGATACGAAAAAGCCCCGGCCATGCCGGGGCTTTTCATTTCGGCAAGTCGTTCAGATACCCATGTTGGCCAGGCTCTGCACGATGGAGCGGAGCGTGCCGGCGAGGGTCGGGTGGCTGACCTCGAAGCGCTCGACGGCGAGGTTGACCCCATCGACCAGGCTGCCTTCGTTGAGGGCGTCCTCGTTGGCCAGTTTCAGTTCGATGTCCCTGATCAGGAGTTCCAGTTCGGCGCGCTGCTCTTCGTTCAGCGGCGGTTGTTGCTCCAGTTGCTCGCGCAGGGCGGACAGTTCGCGCAGCAGACTCTCTTTCGGCATGGTATTTCCCTCGACGTACAAGTCTTCGGTGGACCTCCGGCGGGCGCCGAAAGGTCCGTCCATGCCGAACAGATTAACCTGTCGGGCGCAGATGTGCGCGATCCGGATCAATCCGCAGCAGGCGTTCCAGCAGCGGGAAGAAGTGCGTCAGTTCGGGGGTGCGCATGGCCGGGTCCTTGGCCAGGTCGTCGAGGCGGCGCAGGGTCAGGCCGTCCTGGGCATAGGGCGCCTTGATATAGGCCGCGGCGGCACGCTCGTCGAACGGCCCGCCTTGCAGCACCAGGCTGTGCCGGGAGGCCGGCGACAGGCTGGCGTGGTAGCTCGGGTCCACCGCGCAGAGGAAGCGCTTGGCCGATACGTGCAGGCGCACCGGCTGCCAGACCGACTCTGGGAACAGCTCGCGCAGCAGGCGTGCGCCGAATTCCTCGTGGCGCAGGTCCTCCTCGTCGATCTGCGCCGGGTCTTCGTAGAGGTGGCCGATATCGTGCAGCAGGGCGGCGACTACAAGGCTGTCCGAGCAGCCGGCGCGCTCGGCCAGGGTCGCACACTGCAGCGCGTGCTCGGCCTGGCTGACTGCCTCGCCATAGGGCTCGGCGCCATGGCTGGCGAAGCGTTCGGCCAGTTCGTCGAGAAAGCGGTGACGGGCGCGGCTCATGGTTTTTCTCCTTTCAGGCGGCGGACGGCGAGGTCGTGCAGGCAGGGTTGCAGCTCGCCCAGGTGATCGATCACGGAATGCACGCCCAGGCGGTACAGTTCCAGGGTGGCGTCGGCGCGCAAGCGGTCGCGCTCGGTGTGTCCGAGAGCGTCCCAGTCGGCCGGCGAGAGGCCGCACGACGGCCCGCTGGCGGCCAGGCCGATGGTCCATAGCCCGGCATTGAGTCCGGCCTGGAGTTGACGCGGTTGGGCGCTGACCAGCACGCAGCCGTCGAGGCGCTCGATGCCCAGCCGGGCGAGGGCCTGCCAGCAGCCATCGGGGGCCGGCCAGGGGCGCGCGCCGGCGAGGGGGATCAGGGCGTCCGCTCGGCCGAGCGGCGCGGCAAGGCGCTGGCAGACCGATTCCGGTAGCTCGTCCTGCCAGGCGTAGGGAATCCGTTGTTCGTCCAGGCTCTCCAACAGGGCCACGGCACCGGCGATAGCTTCGGCCTGTTCCCCGGCGGCTTCGTCGAGGGCTTGCTCCAGGCGCTGGCGCTCGCTCTTGTTCGGTTTGCGCCGCAACAGGAAGCTTTGTGCCTCGGCGAAGGGCAGCAGACTGGCGTCGCGGAGGTGTTCGGCAGGGCTATGCGGATGGCTGCGCAGCAGCGCCAGGGACAGGGTCCGGGCGCCGAAATCCACCAGGCCGCCGGAGAGTCCGAAGAGCAGGGCGGTGAAGCGCGGGAGTTGGTCGGAGCTGGGCATGCGAAAGGCGTCTGGCAAATGGTCTAGGCCAGCCTAGAGGGGTTTTGTGACGCTGCCGTGACGTTTTCGTGGCAGTGGCGATAGGCCGACGGGCTGCCGTTATAATCGGCCGGTCTGAATCAGCGAGGCCGTCATGCCGGTCGATCAATCTCGTCAGTACCTGCGCATCCGCGACCAGCTCGCCGCGGATATCGCCCAGGGCGTGCTGCAGGTGAAACTTCCCTCCGAGCGGGAGTTGGCCGAGCGCTTCCTGTGTACCCGCATCACCCTTCGCGAAGCCCTGCAGCAACTGGAAACCGAAGGCCTGGTCTATCGCGAGAACCGCCGCGGCTGGTTCGTCGCGCCGCCGCGGATCCGCTACAACCCGACCCGTACCACCGGCTTCATGGAATACGTCAGCGCCCAGGGACGCCAGCCGCGTACCGAGACGTTGCACGCCGAGCGGCGAGCAGCCGGCGCCTGGCTGGCCAAGCGGATGGGGCTGGAGGACAGCGCGCCGGTGTATTTCCTGCAACGGCGCCGCTGGGTGGACGAGCGTCCGGTGCTGATCGAACTGATCGCCCTGGATGCCGGGTGGTGCCCAGGCCTGCTGGACCACGACCTCGATACTTCGCTGATGAGCCTGCTGCGCGAGCGTTTCGGCCTGCAGCCGACGCGCTGCCAACTGGCGATGCACCCGACCGCGCTGAACGCGGCCCAGGCCGAGCCGCTGCAACTGGCGCCGGGTTCGCCGGCGCTGTACCTGGAGCGACTGAGTTACGCGGAGGGGCAGAGGGTGGTCGAGTTCGACCAGGAGTTCTGGCGCCCGGACGCTCTGGAGATCGTGCTCGACGCGGCCTATCCGGGCGCCTGAGTCAGGCGATCGCGGCGCGTATGCTGTCCGGCACGGGCGTCGAACGGTTTTCCGCGTGGCGCACCCAGACCAGCTTGCAGTGGCCTTCGCCATAGGTGCCTTGCGGATCTTCCAGGGTGTGCAGGCGATGTTCCAGTACCAGGCTGCTGGTGCCCAGCCTGCCGGCGTACAGTTCCACCACCACGGTGGCCGGATGCACCACCGGCTTCAGGTAGGTGTGCAGGCTTTGCAGCACGACCGGCCCCTCGGCAGCGCCTTCCAGGTCGATGCCGAGGGTTTCGAACCAGGCCACCCGGGCCTCTTCCAGGTACTGGAAATAGAGGGTGTTGTTGACGTGCCCGTAGCTGTCCATGTCGCCCCAGCGCACCGGGATATGGGCCGTGTGTAGCAATTGTCTGTCAGCCATCTCGTAACTCTTCTAGTCTCAAAATCGATGCGAGCCTATATACTGCGCGCACGCTGAAGCCGCGCTGGCGGCCAAGACTAGTCATGCAAAGGAGATACAGCAATGCGCGCCCGCGGCGTGAACTGGATCGAACGTAGTGCCCGAATCCTGGCTTGCGCCAGCCTCGCATTGGCACCCACGCTGTCCCTGGCGGCCAGTGAAGAAGACCCTTGGGAAAGCATCAACCGTCCCATCTTCACCTTCAACGACACCCTGGACACCTATGCGCTGAAACCGCTGGCCCAGGGTTACCAGAAGGTCACCCCGAACTTCGTTCAGGACGGCGTGCACAACTTCTTCAACAACCTCGGCGACGTGAAGAACCTGGCCAACAACCTGTTGCAGGCCAAGTTCCACAATGCCGGCGTGGACACCAGCCGCCTGCTGTTCAACAGCACCTTCGGCCTGGCCGGCTTGATCGACGTGGCGACCCCGATGGGCCTGCAGCGCAACGATGAGGACTTCGGCCAGACCCTGGGTTATTGGGGCGTCGGCAGCGGCCCGTACGTGATGCTGCCGTTCCTCGGCCCGAGCACGCTGCGCGATGCCCCGGCGAAGATCCCGGACATCTATGTCAGTCCCTACCACTACATGGACGACGTACGCGCGCGCAACGTGATGTTCGGCATCAATACCGTCGACACCCGTGCCAACCTGCTGAAGTCGGAAAAACTGATCAGCGGCGACAAGTACATCTTCATCCGCAACGCCTACCTGCAGAACCGCGAGTTCAAGGTCAAGGACGGCGAGGTGGAGGACGACTTCTAAGTCGACCCGCTTCGTGCGACACCTGGAAAGGCGGCCCTTGGGTCGCCTTTCGTCGTTTCAGTGGATCGCGACGATGCTCAGCCCCAGGCTATGCCGACCCGGGCCGAGGCGTTCGCAGCGCACCACGCGGGCTTCCAGTTCCAGGCCGGTGAGCGTCTCGTGGGTGGACGGGATGCTCACCCGCAGGTGGTCGCCCGGAGCCAGTTCGCTTTGCGCTTCCAGCAGCAGCCCGCTGGCGGACAGGTCCCGGCACAGGGCCACCGACTCGTGGCCTTCGCAGCGGATGGTGACCGGGGTGTCGAGCTTCATGCGGATGAAGTCGCGCTTCTCGCTGTAGTTGTGCTCGATGGGCTGCATGGGCTGATCCTCATGGTCGGGGCGATGGGAGGGCGACTGGCAATCCTGGCGATTATCGTCAAAGTTTATACCGTGCGGACGGGATCGGACGGACAAAGGCGGATTTTCCGGCAAAGGTCAACGGCTTGAACTGCTCAACGGATGGGAGTACCGTCTGCGCCTTGTCGAACCCCGTAGCCGCGCTGTTGTCACTTACAATAAGCGCCTAGGACCCACTGTTTCCGGCGCCGTTTGCCTGGATGACCCATGCATAAAGTCAGTGCCACGCTGCTGATCATCGATGACGACGAGGTGGTGCGCGAAAGCCTCGCCGCCTACTTGGAAGACAGCAACTTCAAGGTGTTGCAGGCCCTCAACGGTCTGCAGGGCCTGCAGATCTTCGAAAGCGAACAGCCGGACCTGGTCATTTGCGATTTGCGCATGCCGCAGATCGACGGCCTCGAACTGATCCGCCGCATCCGCCAGACCGCTTCGGAAACGCCGATCATCGTACTTTCCGGAGCCGGCGTGATGAGCGATGCGGTGGAAGCCTTGCGCCTGGGCGCCGCCGACTACCTGATCAAGCCCCTGGAAGACCTCGCGGTGCTCGAGCATTCGGTGCGCCGGGCCCTGGATCGCGCCTACCTGCGGGTCGAGAACCAGCGCTACCGCGACAAGCTGGAAGCCGCCAACCGCGAATTGCAGGCCAGCCTGAACCTGCTTCAGGAAGACCAGAACGCCGGCCGCCAGGTGCAGATGAACATGCTTCCGGTGACGCCGTGGAGCATCGAGGGGCTGGAGTTTTCCCACCGGATCATTCCGTCGCTGTATCTCTCCGGCGACTTCGTCGACTACTTCCGGGTCGACGAGCGACGCGTGGCGTTCTACCTGGCCGACGTTTCCGGCCATGGCGCTTCCTCGGCCTTCGTCACGGTGCTGCTGAAGTTCATGACCACGCGCCTGCTCTATGAGTCGAGGCGCAACGGCACGCTCCCGGAGTTCAAGCCGTCCGAGGTGCTGGCGCACATCAACCGCGGCCTGATCAACACCAAGTTGGGCAAGCACGTGACCATGCTCGGCGGGGTCATCGACCTGGAGAAGAACAGCCTGACCTACAGCATCGGCGGCCACCTGCCGCTTCCTGTGTTGTTCGTCGAAGGGCAGGCGAGCTACCTGGAGGGCCGTGGCCTGCCGGTGGGCCTGTTCGACGATGCGACCTATGACGACCGGGTCATGGAGTTGCCGCCTTCCTTCAGCCTGTCGCTGTTTTCCGATGGCATCCTCGATGTGCTGCCAGGAGCTACGCTGAAGGAGAAAGAGGCTTCGCTACCGGAACAGGTGGCAGCCGCCGGAGGCACCCTCGACGGGCTGCGCCAGGTCTTCGGGCTGGCCAACCTGGCGGAGATGCCGGATGATATCGCCTTGCTGGTGTTGAGCAGGAACCTTGCATGAGTACCGGTAAAATCCAGTTTGCCGAACAGAACGGCTCCTTCGTTCTGAAATTCGTCGGTGAGGTCCGCCTCACCCTGTGCTCGGCCCTGGATTCCACCATCGAAAAGATCTTCGCTGCGCTGAATTTTTCGGCGATCATCATCGATCTTACGGAAACCCAGAGCATCGATAGCACCACGCTCGGCCTGCTGGCCAAGCTGTCCATCCTGTCGCGGCAGAAAATCGGTCTGTTGCCCACGCTGGTGACCACCAATCCGGACATTACCCGTCTGTTGCAGTCGATGGGCTTCGATCAGGTGTTCAATATCGTCGATCGTCCGATTCCGTGCCCGGAATGCCTGTCCGACCTGCCGCCGCAGGACCAGTCGGAAGATGTGGTGCGCGACAAGGTTCTGGAGGCGCACCGCATCCTGATGGGCCTCAACGAATCCAACCGCGAAGCCTTCCACGACCTGGTCAGCGCCCTGGAGCGCCATTAACCGGTCGATCCCTTCCCGAATTCCTGCTGAATCCTCCGCTGCGCCGGAACGGGACGCCCTGCATGCGCGTCCCGCCGGCAGCGGCGATCAGTGGCGGGTCGCCAACTGGTATTCGAGCTTTTCCTGGTCGCGTGCGAACAGGCGGATGCCTTCGGCGAGCTTTTCGGTGGCCATGGCGTCCTCGTTCATCTGCCAACGGAAAGCGCTCTCGTCGAGCACCTGGCGCGGCTCGCCTTCGCCCGGCAGCAGCAGGCGCGGCAGCTCGCCCTGAGCGTCAGCCAGTTGTTGCAGCAGGTCGGGACTGATGGTCAGGCGGTCGCAGCCGGCCAGTTGCTCGATCTGGCCGAGATTGCGGAAGCTGGCGCCCATCACCACCGTCTTGTAGCCGTTGGCCTTGTAGTAGCGATAGATGCGCGAGACCGACTGCACGCCGGGATCCTCGGCGCCGACGTAGTCGCGGTTCTCGCTCTTCTTGTACCAGTCGTAGATGCGCCCGACGAACGGCGAGATGAGGAACACCCCGGCGTCGGCGCAGGCCACCGCCTGGGCGAAGGAGAACAGCAGGGTCAGGTTGGTCTGGATGCCCTCGCGTTCCAGAGTCTCGGCGGCGCGGATTCCTTCCCAGGTGGAGGCGATCTTGATCAGCACCCGCTCGCGGTCGATGCCCTGTTCGTCGTACAGCTCGATCAGGCGGTGGGCGCGGGCGAGGGTGGCCTCGCTGTCGAACGACAGGCGCGCGTCGACTTCGGTGGAAATACGTCCGGGAATGACTCCGAGGATGTCCTTGCCGACTGCCACGGCGAAGCGGTCGCAAGCCAGTCCGGCGTCGCCGCCGCTACCCGCGGTAGCCTGTCGAAGGTGCTCGGCGTAGCGCGGCAGGGCGGCGGCCTTGAGCAGCAGCGACGGGTTGGTGGTGGCGTCCACCGGCTTCAGGCGGGCAATGGCATCGAAGTCGCCGGTGTCGGCGACCACCGTGGTGTATTGCTTGAGTTGTTCCAGCTTCGAAGTCATGGCGAGGTCTTGTCAGGTGGGTTCTTGGGAAGAAGAATCCCCCGACCTTACCCGAGCCGCAGGCGCGGCTCAATGGGAGCTATCGCCCCGCCAGAAGTTCCAGCGCCTGGTCGAAAACCCGCAGCGGATCGGCGGCCTTGTGCACGTCCACCGAGAGCAACTGGCGGAATCGCCGGGAGCCGGGGAAGCCCTGGGCCAGGCCGAGGATATGGCGGGTCACGTGATGCATCGCGCCGCCTTCGGCCTGGTGTCGCTCGATGTACGGACGCAGACGGAGCAAGGCCTCGCTGCGACTGAGCGGCGGCGCTTCGCTGCCGAACAACTGGCTGTCCACCGCGGCCAGCAGGTAGGGGTTGTGGTAGGCCTCGCGACCGAGCATCACGCCGTCGAAGGTCTGCAGGTGCTCGCGGCAGGCCTCTAGGGTCTTGATGCCGCCGTTGAGGACGATCTCCAGGTCCGGGAAGTCCTTCTTCAATTGCGCCGCGACCTCGTAGCGCAGCGGCGGCACCTCGCGGTTCTCCTTGGGCGAGAGCCCTTCGAGGATGGCGATCCGTGCATGCACGGTGAAGCTCCGGCAGCCGGCCTCGCGCACCTGGCCGACGAAATCGCAGAGCTCGGCATAGCTGTCGCGCCCGTTGATACCGATGCGGTGCTTCACCGTCACCGCTATCTCCACCGCATCCAGCATCGCCTTCACGCAGTCCGCCACCAGCGCCGGATGCCCCATCAGGCAGGCGCCGATCATGTTGTGCTGGACCCGGTCGCTGGGGCAACCGACGTTGAGGTTGACCTCGTCGTAGCCGGCCTCTTCCGCCAGCCGCGCGCAGGCCGCCAATTCCGCCGGCACACTGCCGCCCAGTTGCAGCGCCAGTGGGTGCTCGCATTCGTCGTAGCGGAGGAAGCGCTGGCGATCGCCGTGCAGCAACGCGCCGGTGGTGACCATCTCGGTGTAGAGCAAGGTGTGACGGGACAACTGGCGCAGGAAGAAGCGGCAGTGGCGATCGGTCCAGTCCATCATCGGCGCAACGGAGAAGCGGCGTGAGAGGGCGGCGGGGGCGTTGGTCGGTTCTGGGCGCATCGGGACTTCGGTAGGGGGAGCGGAGCAGGGCGAGGGATTTTATCAGGGATGGGGCCTTTGCCATATCGTCGGTAATGAGCAGTTCCACCCGCCCAGCGTCGGTGTCCGATAACCCGAGGCTTTCCAGCACGGCTCGTAGGCTGTCATCAGTACATCGATTCGGATGATGTCTCCATCAGCCTCTCGACCTGGGCCGCCACCGTTTTTCAGTCACTGACCAGAATCTCCGCCCCTGGTACATCTTTCGTGGGGATGGACTCGATCGCCATTTTCTGGGGCGCTGCCAGGCAAAATGGTTGCCAGACCCGAGGAGGTAGTCGTTACCCTCCACTGGGCCTCTCTACATGCGCTCGACGATAGTATCGAGCTCCCGGATCTTGAAAGCCTTTTGGCAGGGAGGCGGGTTCCAGCCCAAAGGAGCGCTCCCGGTGAGTGGCCTTGACGCTACTGATGGTCAGCTTCGATAGCCCCGAGGAGTCGCCGAGCACATCGCCGATGCTTTTATCGGAGGTGGGATCGAGCGAGGGAAGTTGCCAAGGGTCTGGGCGGCGGTACGCGGGAACGACCGTTGCTTCTGTATGGCTGGCGCACTCTACATGCGTAGAGTTTTCGCCACTTCATCGATTTCGGTGATCGTGGCGTGGTCGGAAATGACTCTGGCCATGAGGTAGTCATGCAACTCTGCATCGCCATCGACACAGCCGTCTCTGAGCACAACCAACTGGTAGTCCAGATCGAACGCCTGGCGAACCGTCGTCAGCACTACGCCTGAGGTAGTGGCTCCAGCGATGAGCAATGTTTCAATATCATGCGCCCAGAGAAGCTCGTCCAGTTCCGTACCCGTGAAGGCGCCGACGCGACTCTTCGTAATGACCGGTTCGCTTTCGATCGGCTGCAAGGCGGCGGTGATCGCCAACCCGGGGCTTCCCGGTTCGATCAAGCCACTTTCACGTAGCTCGCGGAATAGCCTGTTGCGCCTGTCCATTGGCGGACCATCGGGCGGGCAGCCCACCGTTACATGAACTACAAGCATATCGGTTTGCCGTACCCTGGAAAGAAATCTGGAGGTGCGGGCCACTACCTCGGCTGCGCGAGGTGCGGGCACGAAGTTGTTCAGCACGAATTCCTGGAAATCCATCAGCAGCAGGGCGGAATTAAAGGGAGATTCAAGCACGAGCTCAGTCATGACGACCTCTGGGTGGTGGAAAACCGTCTAGCGGGTGGAGTGCCCAAGGGCTCGCCAGTTGAATAGCGCCCCTGCCAGCATCAACAGGCTGGTTACCAGGAAAACGCTGCGCATCCCGAACTGGCCACCGACGAACCCTCCGATTACCGGCCCGATTACCTGGCCGGCGAATTGCGCGGATAGCGACCAGCCCATTGCCGAGCCGACGAATCGCTCCGGGACGCTATGGCGGATTACAGCGGCCATGCACGGAAGCAGGCCGCCAAGCGCCATGCCCATCAGGAAGCGCAGGGCGATGAGTTGCCACCCCGCATATACGAAAGCCTGGGGAATCAGCAGGACGGCCGCGACGCTCAGCGCGGCTATCATGATGACGCCGTAGCCAATCCGGTCGGCCACCTTACCCAGATAGGTCGCGGAGATGATGCTTCCGAGCGCTGCCGCCGACATGGCCAGACCCGCCACAGACGTCACCCGCCTCGAGTCCTCGAGCAGCGTTTCGATATAGACGGTGATAATCGGTTCGACCGACATGTTGGCAATCATCAGCAGCAGGCCTGTCGCCAGCATGGCGAGGATCACCGCCTTGTTGGGCATATTCGACCAACCGACCTTGGGAGGTTCTTCGACGGCGGGGACGGAGGGGCGTGCAGTCTCGCGCAACATGAAGGTCGTGAAGACAAACGCAATGAAGATCAATCCACTGGCGCCCCAGAATGTGGCTCGTATGCCGATCAGAGGAGGCAGGAAGCCGCCAACCAGCGGCCCTAACAGATTGCCGGCCATCACGCCCGAGGAAAGAAGACCCAATGCCCATGCCGAACGGGATTTCGGAGCTTGCACCGCGACCAGGATCGTTGCCCCCGACGAGTACCCGCCGGCGATTCCCGCTAACAAGCGCAAGCCGATGAATTGCCAGATATCGGAGGCCAGCCCCATCAGCAACATGGTGATCGCCATTCCCAGGCTAGCTCGGACCAGCATGGGCTTGCGACCGTAGCGGTCGCCAAGCATCCCCCAAAGCGGTGCTACCAACCCGGCGGTGACGAAAGTGGCGGCGTAGGCGATACCTGACCACTGCACGATTGCAGCGTGGCCCGATACCCCGAGTTGACCTATGTAGACCGGGAGGAACGGCAGGATAAGTGTCATGGCGAAGACGGTGGTGAAGGCTCCAAACAAGCACACGGCGAGGTTGCGTTGCCAGCAGTCGATAGCGGGTTCGTTCATGTTGCCTTGCATCAGCAGACTCCGATCAGAGACACTCGATACCACACAGTCAATTTGGTATACCAATTTGGTATACATTGACGTTGGCCAATGGATCTGTCAATCGGAGGCACCTAATGACGGTCATTCAGCAGGCTGAAGAGCGGCTGCGCCGCTTGATTCTGGATATGGAGATCGGCCCTGGAGAGCGCCTGACGGAGCGCTGGCTCGAAGGGCAGACAGGGGCCTCGCGAAGCTCTATCCGCACGGCACTGGTTCGTCTTGAGGCTGAAGGTCTCGTTGCGAGGGAGGGCCGGGGATGGCTGGTGCCGCCCATCGATCTTCAGGAAATAGAACAATTGTTCGTATACCGGGAGATGCTTGAGGTAACGGCAGTTCGCCTCGGTGGAAAAGAGGCGGAAGAAAGCTATCTCCGGGAGGGGGAGGCCATACTGGATGCGGTGCCGATAAATGCCTCGGCAGAAGAGACCGAGTCTGCCGGACGCCAATTCCACCTTTGGATTGCCGGTTTGGCCCGCAATGAATTCATCAGTCGGGGGCTCGGCGAGGCCCTGACGCGCCTCCAGCGTGTCAGATGGTTGGAGAGCCAACCGGAACATCACGGCTGGGCCGAGCATCGCGCCATCATCGCCGCCTTGAGGGCATGCGATATCGAACGCGCCGCGGGGATGGTCGAATCGCACGTCCGGGAGACAAGGGACCGGTTGCTGGAAACTCTCCGAAAAGACCGGCGCAGTCTCAGGGCACGCGGAATCACCATTCTTCCTGAGTGATGCCGGCCGGGCAGGGCGATTCGGTCTCGTTTCCCGAGGAGGGGCATGCCAGGCGGCGCCGATTCCGACGCCTGAAGGTCTGCAGCCGGTTGTGGGCAGTCTGATCGGGAGGAGCCGAACCAACGAGGGCCGGCGGGCCGTGGCAGCTCCTGGCCCTGCCGGTGTGCCCCTGCCGACCTAGTCCATTTGAAATATTGCGATCCTGGCATGGGCCAGTAAGATGGGCCGTTCGACGACCCGCACCAGCCTCTATCAAGGATCGATGCATGAGACTGCCCCGCCCGCGTTTTGCCCTTTCCGCCGCCTTGCTGCTTTGCCTTTCCGGTTGCGTGTCGGAACTCGATTCGGGCGCCTATGGCAGCATGGACGATCCGCGCAACGCGCAGATGCTGGACCTGGTGGACCAGGCGCTGAAGGGGAACATGGCCGTGGTACTGGTGGCCGACGTGATGCCGCACAAGTCCCTGAGCGATGCCCTGACCATGACCCAGTGGACGCCAACGGCGATCTGGGAGTACGAGAAGGACCCGAAGGTGACCTTCGGCCGCAAGTTCCAGACCAACGCGCTGCAGCGGAAGCCCGACGAGACCTATCTGTTCAAGGCCTTCGAGGTGCATATCCTGCCGCCCGGCAAGTACCTGCTGACCGGCGGCGACGACTACCAGATCCATGGCTTGCTCGACCAGGTCGGCGCCCGCAGCGGTCCGCCCGGTTCGGGCCATGGCGCCAACGGCACCGCGTACCTGTCCCCCGAGCTGTATCGCGAGTACTACCGGGAAGAAGTCTGGAAAGATGCCACCTATGGCAGCGAGATCAAGACCGAGAAGGTCTGCACCGCCGTGCATGTGGCCTCGGGCGCCTGCGTGAGCTGGGGCGAGCAGCAATACACGCAGACGACCCAGGGCTCCCAGGCCGGCTATTACCAGCAGACCGACTCCCGCGACGTGCCCTCGATCAAGGTCCAGGCGCGCCTGCCGGTCGACAAGGCGCTGGCCAGCTTCACCGTGCAGGGCGGGCAATTGCTGCTGGCCCCGCGCATGCACCTGAAGACCCCCGGCTACAAGTACCAGCAGTCGAAGTGCCGGGCGATCGATCCGAAGAAGATCGAATGCCCATTGGAAAACCTGACCGTCTACACCTGGCCGGCGCCGATGGACTTCAGCCAGTCCCTGATCGCCCAGCGGGCCCTGAGCGACAAGCACCGGCAACTGCTGTCCAGGCTCCAGCCCCTGCAGATCACGCCGCTGCGCAAGCAGGGCATGGAAGACCCGGTCTGGGGCGTGCCGCTGTCATTGAAATAGCGGGTGTTCGCTCAGGGGCGCGCCGGGTGCCGCCCCTATCCACGATCGGCAGGGAAGCATTTCCCCACAAGGAAGGTGACATGAACGTATATCGCAAGGTTTCCTGCAGTGCCGCGACTTGGCTGTGCGCCGCGCTGCTGGCCGCATCCGGCCATGCCTGGGCCGAAGACTGGTGGGTGGTACACAAGGGCGACGACCCTGCCGAGCTTGACGTGTTCCTGGCCGATGCCGATTCGCTGGCACCGGTGCCGGGTATCGAAAACGCCTGGCAGTTGCAGATCGCCATGCTGTTCGACTCCTTCCATCTGCTCAGCGCGCACCAGTACCGCTGCGATACGCGAGAGGTGAAGGTGGTCAACGCCAAGACCTTCTCCAACAACGGGCAACCCACGAACCTCCAGTTCACCTTCGCCAAGGGCTGGACCCCGCTGCCCAACGAAAGCCATGAGGCTGTCCTCCAGTTCATCTGCGCGCCGCAGGAGCGCGAACGCAATGGCATGCGCTCCACCGGCAGGGGCGTGCCATTGCAGGCGGTGATCACCGCCGTCGGCATGGTCGAGATGGAGCGCGCCCAGGCCAATCTCGCCGAGGCCCGGCGCAAGCTCGAAGAGGCCAAGAGCGATCGCGTCATGGGCGAACTCGATCGTCTGCTCGGCAACGAACCCCGGAAGCCCTGAGCCGCTCTGACTGAAGCAGGGTGAGGCGAGGCGGATCGGGCCGTTTTCCGGAGCGATCGGCGTAGGTCCGGAAGGCGCGTCGGGAGGGTCTCGATGAAGTGGTATAGCCGCATCAGCCTGGGACTCAGCCTCGCGGTCGCGAGCGCTTTCCTGGTGGCGTACTGGCGATCGCTCGTCAGCCATAGCTATCCTAATATGAATGCGCCTGGGCTGATCGCCTACCTGCTGGTCTTTCCTGCCTGCGCCCTGTTGCTGCATTCCCCTGCGTTGGCATTCGTGCTCCAGCAGCGAAAGCTGGGAAGCGCTCGCGAAAGAGCGCTGCAATGGACGATCAACCTGGCGCTGTGGATGGCGCCGCTTTGTTTCATATTTGCCAGTCTTTAATCAGGCACTCGCGGGTGTGTAGCTCGAGTAAGCGGACTGCTTTGACATCTCCTGCTGCGGCGGAATACAGGTGCGTCCTTTGAGTCGCTCAGCGCTTCGGCGCAAAGACCATCTTCACCGGCGCATCGTGCTTCAGGCGCGAGCCGTTCGGTTGGTTCCCGGGCTCGAAGCTAGGGTGCCAGGCCCTGAGTTCCGTATCGGACAGCCACTCCAGTTGCAATTGGTCCGCGGATGCGCGCAGGTCGAATTGCGCCAGCGACCGCACGACTGCATGGCACTTTTCCGATTTCCCGGTTTCGAGGAGGGAGACCTGTATTTCTTCGCCCCAGGTGATCGAACCTTTCTCCGGGCATTTCCGAACCTCGACGTGGTATTGCCCGTTCGGCGACGGCAGGTCGGAAATCAGCTTGTCGGGGCCGCACGCGGCGAGGAGTACGCTCAGTATCAGCAGGGGGCTTTTTTTCATCCATGACCTCTGTGGAAATCTCGGAAAGGAATTCCTCTCTTTTCCTGGCGGAAAATGGGCAGGAAGCGGGCCTGCCCATCCTACGCGCGGACTGCTGGATCTGCCCATGGGCGATCCACAGCTTCGTGCACGAGCGATATCAGATGGCGCTGAGCGATTTCAGGATCAGATAGGTGCAGATGAGCACCCCTGCCATGGACAACAGGCCCAGGGCGACAATGCTGAGTTTCATCGGGTTTCCTCGTTGAACTGCGATGGGCTGCTGTATCAAGGAGGGGAGAGGCAGCAGGCGGGGGGAAAGCCCCGGAGGGATGAGCGGCCTCCGGGGCTTTGGTGACCACCATAGGAGAAAGTCACATTGATAAGGCTAGCCTTGTTTCGCTATGCGGCAAGCGAAGCGGCATCGCTTTTCCCGCAGGATCAGCCATACCGCAGTGATGGCCACGGAGGGTCCATGCGCCTCGTCCATTTCCTGATTGCCCTTCCCGCCGCGCTGCTGGCTGAGCCTCAGATAACCGTGCGGCGCAGGTTCAGCGTTCGTCGCCGATCTCCAGTTCGATGAAGTCGATGACCCCTGCCGCGCGGTTGTCGAGGCGCTCAAGTTCCTGGCCGTCCAGCGTCTGCAACAGCGAGACGCCGTGTTCCAGGCGCTCGCCGGAGGCATGCGAAGCGGCTTCGCGGGTAGGACTGAACAGCCAGGCGTGCGGATGTTGCGCGCGCCAGGCGGCGCGGGGTGAAAGGCTGACCTCGGTGCCTGCCGGGTAGTGCCAGGCGCCCAGTTGCAAGGCCTCGGCGAGGACCGTACCGCCGAGGCCGTACAGGCGGCGGTCGCGGTCGAAGGCCAGGGCGCCGCCGCTCAGCGCGATGCCGCGCACCGACACCCGTTGCCCGGTTTCCGGCATTACCCGCCAGCGCTCGGCGTCGCGGTAGCCGTCGGTGTAGACCATGCCATCGCTGGCGAACAATCGCGCACCGGCGGGGAAGTCGATGTCGTCGGCGCGGTTGCCGATCGCCAGGCTACAGCCTTCGAAGGCGGCGGGACGCCCGTCGCGCTCGCTGGCGAAGGCGATTTCCTGGCTGGCGTCGCAACGCCAGCCTTCGATCTCGGCGACTCCCTCGCCACGCAGGCGCAGCGAAGTGGGATGGACGCCGGTGGTTTTCCATGGGTCCTGCGGGTTGTCCTGCTCGCTCTGCAGCCAGCGTTGCAGGTGGCGGGTGGCGACGCCGCGGATCGTCACCGGGGTGGGGAATTCGGCTTCTCGGAAGCTTTCCGGCTGGTGCTTGAGTTCCAGCTTCAGCCGGGTGCCGGCAGGCATCTCGATGCCTCCGAGGCGGGTGGGGCGCTCGAGCACGGCGCTGTGCGCGGCTTCCTCGCGTGCACGTTCGCGCTCGTACTGCCAGAGACCGATCTCCAGCCAGGCGCGCAGTCCCAACGGGATCAGCAGGAGCAGCATCAGCAGGCCGCGGCTCGGCCAGCGGCGGCGCAAGCGCTGGCGCGCGCGCGGGCTGAAGGCCAGGAGCGATAGCCAGACCAGCAGCCAGATGCCGGCGACGAACGACGACAGGTAGATGAGCGGGACGATCAGGGGAATAGGGGCGACGGGGATCACGCGGGCGTCCTTGCGGGTTGGGTTCCATGACGTCTCCGGCGCGGCGTGCCGGGTACCTGCCAGAGTTTACAGGGCGCGTCCCGATGCCGCAGCGGCAAACTGTCTTCAGGCCTTGTCCGCCGGGGGCCACGCCCTGGAGAGGGAGGCGCTCGGGGATGGAGTCGGCGAAGTGCCGATTCAAGCCCAGGCGCGACGGGCCGATGGGGTGGTTATCGGTTTCTGTAGTCCAGTGGGGAAAAACCAATGAACGAAAGCGTCGCCAGGGTGTTCGATCGGATTCTACGGGGGCTCGGTTTGAAGACCCTGAACGCCCAGTTCCTGCTGTCCTATGCACTGATGTTCGGCCTGGCCGCCTGCGCCTCGGTGGCGTTGTACCTGAGCATGTCGATCTCGCCGGAAACCATCAACGTGGCCGGCGCGCAGCGCATGCTCAGCCAGAAGATGGCCCGCGAGGCGCTGCAATTGCGACTCGGCGCCGGCGACCCAAAGGCCCTGGCCGCGACCATCGCCCAGTACGAACGCTCGGCCGCCGACCTGGATGCGGGCAATGCCGAGCGCAACGTGAGCCGGATGGGCGCGCCGGAGATCGCCGCCCAGCGGCAGAAGGTGGCGCAGATCTGGGGCCGCTACCGGGCCATGCTCGACCAGGTGGCACAGCCTGCCAGCCAGGTCGATCTGCGCGGCTTCTCGCAGTATTCCACCGAGCTGTTGGGCGAGCTGAACAACCTGGTCTCGCTGATGAGCGCGCGCGCCGACAGTGTCCAGCACACCCAGATGTGGATCGCCTTCGGTTGCCTGTTGGCGATCCTGGTGCTGGTGGTGCTCGGCCGGCAGTTCGGCCTGGCGCCGCTGATGCGGCAGTTGCGTGGGTTGGAAGTGGCGCTGACCGAGGTCGGCGCGGCGAACTTCACCCATGCCCTGGCGGCGGGCCATGCGGACAACGAGATCGGCCGCATCGTCGCTGGCTACGAGCGGATGCGCCAGGACGTCAGCGGTTTGCTGGCGAACGTCAAGCGCAGCGCGGCAGAGACCGACAAGGACGTGGCCGAGGCCCTGGAGCAGGCGCTCGGCGCCGGCGACCAGGTGGCGCGCCAGCACCAGGACCTGGACCAGGTGGCCACCGCGATGAACGAGATGAGCGCCACCGTGGCCGAGGTCGCCCGCCACGCCAACCATGCGGCGCACTCCACGCGCGACGCCGCGGCCCTGGCCCACGAGGGACGGCGTCTGGTGGAGCACGCCAGCAGCCAGACCGGTGCGTTGGCGGAGGAACTGGAGCAGACCGCCCTGGCGCTGAACACCCTGCACCAGCATGCGGGCAGTGTCGGCCAGGTGCTTACGGTGATCAGCAGCATCGCCGAGCAGACCAACCTGCTGGCGCTCAATGCCGCCATCGAGGCGGCGCGGGCCGGGGAGGCCGGGCGCGGCTTCGCCGTGGTGGCGGACGAAGTGCGTTCGCTGGCCAACCGTACCCAGCAGTCGACCCAGGAGATCCAGGGGTTGATCGAGCAGTTGCAGGACGGCGCCAACGATGCGGTCGCCGCCATGCGCGGTAGCGCCAGCCATGCCCAGAGCAACCTCGTCGAGGCCGACAGCGCGGCCCAGGCGCTGGGGCGCATCGTCGCCACGGTGGAAGAACTGGACGGCCTCAACCAGCAGATCGCGACCGCCGCCGAGGAACAGAGCCAGGTGGCCCAGGACATCGACCGCAACATCACCAACGTCTCCGGACTCTCCGAGCAGGCCCACGAAGGGACCGCCGCAGTGCTTTCGGCCAACCAGAGGGTCAAGGAGCACATGGCTGGCTTGCGCGTGGTGCTCGGTCGCTTCCGTACCTGAGGCTGGCTGCGGGCGTCGGCGCTAGTCGGCGGACAGCTCGCGGATCAGCGCCACCGTCAGGTACAGGCGGGGGGCGATGCTGGATAGTTCGAGGTATTCCGCCTCGCTGTGCAGGCCGGCGCCGACCACGCCGAGGGTTTCCAGCACCGCCGGTTTGTCGCTGCCGGGCACGTAGGCGTAGCCGGCGTCCGTGCCGAAGCGCATGGCGATCGGCTCGATGCGCTTGCCGATTCGGCCGTAGAGCGTCTGTGCGGTTTCCGCCAGGCGCTGCGAGGCGGGGTTCTTCACCAGAGGCGGACGACCCTTGTCGAGACGCAGACTGACTTCGGTATCGGCGACCAGGCGTTCGCCGGTCAGCTTCCGGGCGTCGGCCAGTACCCGCTCGCTCTCGGCCGGGTCCGAGTAGCGCATGTCGGCTTCCGCCGAAGCCTCGGCGGGAATGATGTTGCGCTTCTCGCCGCCCCTGGCGAGGGTCCAGTTCAGCGTGGTGCCTTTCGCCGGATCGCCGAGGTCCTTGAGACGCAGCAACTGGTGCGACAGTTCGAGAATGGCGTTGCGGCCTTGCTCGGGTGCCGAGCCGGCATGGGACGAGCGACCCTTCACCTCGAGCAGCAGGCCGTCGATGCCATTGGTGGCTACCGTCACTGCGTCCCGGTCCGGCGGCTCGTAGGAGAAGACGTAGTCCTGCTGCCGGGCCAGCTCGGCGATCAGTTGCTTCGAGCCGGCGGAGCCGGTCTCTTCGTCGGGATTGAACAGCACGGTGATCCGTCCGTAGTCCCTGAAGCCTTGCTGCCTGAGCAGCGCCAGGGCATGCAGCACCATCGCCACGCCGCCCTTGGCGTCGGCCACGCCGGGTCCGTAGGCGCGCTCCGCGTCCTCGCGGAACGGACGCTTCGCCGCGCTGCCGGCGGCGAACACGGTGTCGTAGTGAATCATCAGCAGGAAGCGCTTGCTGCCGGTGCCATCGAGGGTGGCCACCAGGTTGTCGCCGGCCGAGGGCGTCGCCGGTGCGCTGCGGACTTGCGCGCCGAGCGCCTGCAGGCGTTCGGCGAGCAGCGCGGACAACTGGCCGAGGCCTTCGGCCTGGCCGGTACCGCTGTCCACCGCGACCAGTTGCCGGAGCGTGTCGAGGTAGGCCGGGCGTTCGGCTTCGGCCTGGCGCAGCAGCTCGGCGGCTGGCGTGTCGGCAGCGAAGGCGGCGGGCGAAAGCAGGAAGGCGAGGGCGAGCGGCAAGAGGCGGGGCAGGCGGCGGGCGTGCACGGAAGGTCCTCGTCTGGCGGGCGGAGGCGGCGCGGTTGTGCGCCGCGGTATCCGATTGACCTTAGGTCATGAGACGGTTTCCGCCAGCAGCGCCTCGACCTTGCGCCGCAATTCTTCCAGCAGGGCTCGTTCCTCGGCCGAATAGTCGCGCGGTCGGCTGTCGAGTACGCAGACGGTGCCGTACGGGGTGCCGTCGGGCGCATGAACCGGATAGCCAAGGTAGTTGCTCAGGCCGAACTCGACTTCATCCTCGTTGCCGGCCCATTCCGTCTCCTGGCGCGAGTCGCGCACGTGCAACGGGGCGTCGCGGTCGACCACGCGTTCGCAGTAGAGGGGTTTGGCGCCGTCTTCATGGACGCTCTTGCGGCCTTCGGCGCCGATCGGGTAGGTGTCCTCCAGGCGTCCGGCGGAGGCCTCGACGCGCATGTGCCGGGGCAGGGAACGCATGATCAGCACCGACGGCACGTCGAGCCGGCGGGCCAGTGCGTCGATATCCCGGCGCAGGGATTCGAATCGTTCGGAGGATTTCGCCATGCCCGGCCTCGCCCATGTCTGGTGGATGAACCGCGACTGTAGCGGCGAAAGGGGGCTTGGCCTAAATACCCTTTGGTGCGCTCCCCCTCGCTCGAGCGCATAAGCGCCCGGCTGTCACTCCTCGGTCGGGCCGGGCAGGTACTCCAGCAGGTCTCCCGGTTGGCACGCCAGGTAGGCGCAGATGGCCTCCAGGGTAGCGAGGCGAATGCCCTTTACCTTGCCCTGCTTGAGCAGCGACAGGTTCTGTTCGGTGATGCCGATGGCCTGGGCCAGGTCCTTGGACCTGGCCTTGCGCAGGGCGAGCATGACGTCCAGCCTGATTTCGATGGGCATGGCGGACCTCAGACGAACTGGCGGTTTTCCTCGGCGAGCAGGGCGGCCTTGCGCTGGATGCGCGCGATCACCATCACCGAGGCGGCGGCGAACAGGCTGACCAGTTCCGCCGAACCGAAGCTGAGACTGACGATGCGTTGCCCCTGGGGTTGGAGGAAGGTGACCCAGACTGTCAGCAGCGGTTCCAGCAGGAAGTTCGCCAGCACCCAGCAAGCCAGGCACAGGCCGACCTTGCCGAGCAGCGCCGCGGCGTCTTCGCAGAAATACTCGCCGCGCCCGTAGTGCTGGAACAGCCTTCGCAGCGCCTGCAGTCCACTGGCCAGGACCAGCAGCGGCAGGCTCGACAGGAGGATGCCGCCGAGGGCCTGCCAGAGCGGCATGTCCCGCGCCACAACGCCGAGGTCGCCGGCGACACCGGTGGCGGTGAGAGCGAAACCGAGGCCGTGCTCGCTGGCAAGGTCGGGGAAGATCCAGCACGCGGCGTTGAGCAGCAGCATGCCGGCGATCAACAGCAGGGTCAGGGTAGCCATCAGGCGGCTGTAGCCGGCCAGGCGGTCGCTTGTCATCGGGGGTACTCCTGGGAAGGTGGGCAGGCCCCTCGGAAACGAGGGAAATTGGAGTGATCATAGTTTAATAATAAATTATCGTAAAACGATAATTTCATGATCGCTGCATCCAGCCTGGAGCGCTCCGCAAAATCCCCCCGTGCCTGCCGGGGGCACGGAGGGGAAGCGTCCTACTTCTGCAGCAACTGGACGTTGTCGATGAACATCGACTCCTGCTGGTTACCGCTGAGGATCATCAGTTCAGCACGCTTGATCGGCCCCTTCGGCAATTGCACCTGGCCGCGCAGGCTGGCCCAGCGGCCATTCTCGACCACCTTGTAGCCCAGGGGCAGGTATTCGCCGGGCCGACCCTGGCTTTCCAGGTAGAGGTAGGCATAGGTCATGGCCTGCGAGCCGCGACCGTCGCCGACCCGTACGTCCGCGCTGAACGCGTAGGTCCGGCCTGCTTGCAGGTTGCCCAGCAGGCTGGTGCTCGCGCCGGTGCCGGCGTAGCGCCGCTGGTAGGCTTCCAGGGCCAGCCGCCCGGCGCTGGCGACGCGCGTGGCGCGGGCGCTGGCATGCACGCCGCTCCAGCCGCCGATGCCGCTCTCGAAGTCGTAGGCGATGCGTTTCGGCGCCGGCGGTACGCTCGGCGGCGCGGCCTGGGCTTCCTGCAGGTTCATCTCGTCGACCAGCAGGCTGGCGCCGCTGTCGCTCCAGACCGCCACGTAGAGGTTGCGCTGGTCGGCGGCGGGACGGTAGTCGAAGGTCTTCTCCAGGCGACTGAACTCGTTGCCGCTGACCGACAGTTCGACGCTCTGCGCCGGGTTGTAGGCCAGGGCGCCATCGGCGCGTTCGCTGAGCAGCGCCATGCGCACGGTTTCACGGGTATTGGCGGCCTTGAGCATGACCTTGCCGCTCAGCCGGTAGCCGCTGCCGGCGCGCAGGGGGGCAATGGGGCGGACCAGCAGATCGAAGCCACGCACGTCGACCAGCAAGGCATTGTCGCGGCAGCCCTTGGCGACGTTCACCAGGCTCAGCTGGGCGTTGCCGGACCATGCGCGCCAGCCTTCCATGCTGGCGAACTCGCCATCGCCGAGCAGGCCGCCGAGCTTGGCTTTCGTGCACCATGGCAGGTCCGGCGGGGTCGGCGTGTCGCCGCCGGAGCCCGGGTTGAGCGTGCCGGGTACCTTGGTCGGGCGAAAGTCGGCGATCTGCGTGGCCATGCTGTTCAGCGCGCGTACGGCGTCGGCGTGTTCTTCGCGGCCGCAGGGCTGGTTGGCGCATTCGGCGTTGACCAGGCGCGGGTTGGCGAAGAACGGTGCCTGCTTGTTGGTGCCGAAGGCATGCGGGTAGGCCATCACGGTGGCGAAGCGCCCCTGCACGCCGTAGCCGCGGCTCCATTCGTAGGTGCCGCTGTGGGCGTAGCGCGGATCGTAGTAGCTGGACTCCAGGTCCTGTTCGTAGGAGTGGCGCAGGCCCATGTTGTGGCCGGCTTCATGGGCGAAGGTGTTGAGCCCGCAGTCGACCCCGGTGAGGTTGTAGGCAATGTCCTTGGCGTTGCCGTGGAAGCGCCCGCTGTTCTTATCGCCCGAGCCCATGTAGCCGATGCCGCAGGTGATGTAGCCGTTGCCGCTGTTCTGCGAGCGGTTGACCAGGCTGACCAGGTCGGCGCCGTACTGCTCGCGCAGGCGCTGCACCTGCGGGTCGCGCATGAAGCGATCGAGGTTGGCGCCGGTCACCGTCGGGTAGTCGGCCCAGTCCAGGCGCTGCTTGTGCACCAGACGCAGGCGCAGGTTGACGCCGCTCTTCTCGTAGGCGGTGTTGGCGAACTCGATGTAGCTGGCGATCCGCGCATCGATGTCGCGGCCATTTGCGGTCTGGGTCGCCGCGGTGGTGTAGAGGACCATGATGTCGACGGTCTTCGGCGCGGCCTGGGCGGCAGAGGCTACCGCCAGGGCTAGGGTGGAGCAGAGCAGGGATTTCTTCATGGGTTGCCTGTGTTCGGACAATAGGAAGCCATGGCGCCCCGAGGGCACCGCTGGGGAAACATGCTGGGAAGGTGGGCTCAGCCCTGGGCGGGCGGCGGCATCGGTGGCAGCTCGGCGAGCGGCGCGTCGACATGATCGCCGTGCGGGTCGCTACGCGCGGCGATGTCGTTCTCGTCGATCACCCGGGTCTTGCCGCTGCGGTTGTCGACGATGATCGAGTAGCTGCCGTCGAGGGTGGCGACATTGATGTGGGTTTCCAGGCTGCCGCGCACCACGGTCAGGCTTTCCGCCTCGTCGCCGTCCACCAGGCCGCCGCGCCAGACCGGCAGGCCGGCGCTGTTATGGGTGCTGGCGAGGCGTGCCTGCAAGGGCCGCTCGCGACCCGGCAGGCTCATTTCCAGCACCTGGCCGAGCGCCAGCGTGTCGAGCAGGGCGGGTTCGACCTGCGCCAGGTATTCGGGAATACCCTGGGCGCCTTCGCGGCTGCGCAGTTCGCCTTGCCAGAGCGTCACCCGCTCGCGTGGCGCGGGCGTCGTGACGGGGGTCGGGGCGAGCATGCGGGTAGCGTCCGCCGCCGGCGCCGCGAGCGCCGCTGTCGGGGCGGCGGCTGCCTGGGCGGCGGGGGACTGGCGGGCCTGCGGCGATGCCTCGGGCGGAGCCGGGTCGAGCAGCCAGCCGCCGATCAGCGCACCGCCGATGGCGGCGGCCGAGGCTGCGTAGATCCATGTCTTGGCCACGTTGTTTCTCCTCTGAGTGAACGTGGCGCGGAGTCTAGGAAGAAGCCTCTCCCAGCGTGGCGGCAACCGTTCACATTTGCGCCAGGCCGCGCGCCGGCGTGACGAAACTGCGAATCAGGCCGGAGCGCTGCGGGCGCCAGGTCACGTGCGCTCTGTGCGCTGCGGCAAGGCTGGCGTTCGGCCGCCATGCTGTTCGCGGCGGAAGGCTTCGGCGCACCTGGCCGTCCTCGCGCTTGAAGAACTGGACGAAGTTGCTCGGCTCGTCGAAGCCGATGCCATCGTCTACGGCAGCCCCACCTATATGGGCGGACCGGCCTGGCAGTTCAAGAAGTTCGCCGATGCCACCTCAAAGCCCTGGTTCGTCCAGCTGGCTTCGCTGACGCCTGGCGCTGGCTATGGGGTGTCGACATCCCGGCCGACGGTGGCATGTTCGCTCATCTCCAGGCAACCCGGTACGGCCTCTAGCCGCGCCGGGGCCTCAGCCTCGCGCCAGTTGCAGGAGACGGGCGCGCTCCTGCATCAGCGGCCGGCAACTGCGGATGCCTTCGACGATGCTGTAGAGGCTTTCGATCTGCTGCTGGCTGAGGCTGTTGTTCTGGGCCCAGCCGAGCAACTGCAGCCAGGTCCAGCGGGCGATGGTCTCGCTCTGCGTCTCGGCCTTCCTGCGGTCGTCCCCGTCGCTCTGTCCGACCAGGGTCTCCACCAGCCCCGAGGCGCACAACGGCAGCAGCTCCCGGTACTGCTCCGGGTGCGTGTCGCGTAGGCGACGCAGGGCCATTATGGCGGTGGTTATCGAGTCTGAATCCAAGCTTTTGTTCACAGTTCACTCCTTGTGCGTACAGGCTGGCGGCTGGTTGATCCCTGGGCCGCGAGCAACTGTTCGATGAAACGCGTCAGCTCTTTCTTGAACTCGGGTGTCAGGCTGGACACCTTGAGGATGAGCTCGGCCAGCTCGTCCTCGGGGCAATAGAGGTAGGCCATGGGGACCTGGAGGACCATGGCCAGCTGTTCGGAAGTCCGCATGTTGGGGGAGTGCCGTTCGCGTTCGTATTGGTTCATCCGTGCGCTGGCGGAAAACTCGTCCATTCCCACCAGCATGCCCAACTGTTTCTGCGAGTATCCCGCTCTGATTCTTGCGGCTTTTAGCCGGGTACCTAGCATCCATACAACTCCCGTCCCGTTGGCCCGCTCGCTCAAGGTTGGGCAAATCTGGACAAGATGGAAGCTCAGGAATCCTTAGTTTTCGCCGTGCCGGAGGCTCTGTCGTCCGGGGCGGCGCGCGGTTTCGACGCCGTGTACGAGGCTGCGGCGGGGATATGCGTCGATGTCGCCGAGATCGCGCATGCTCCGGTTTTCTCGCGGCGAGCCGGAGTATATGCGAATTGCATAAAGGCGGACGCCGTTTCGTCGCCTGGGGGCGGCGGGTCGTCGTCTCGCCAGAGGGGCGGGCATCGGCGCCGAGGCGGCGGAAAACGGCGATCGGGACGATACTCAGGAAAGGTGGGCGTTGCGGAACCAAGCCTCGCCTTCCAAGACTAATAGCCGGGTTTCACGCAGAGGTCATTCCCATGAGAACAACAACAAGCATCCGCCGTGTCGCTGCCGTCCTGGCAGCGCTGCACCTGCTCACCTTCGCCGAGGTTCCGCTCGCCCAGGCAGCGATGATCGGTACTGCGGAAGTCATGCAGCAACAACAGCACAACCTCGATCGCCAGCAACTGCTGAAGATGCTCGACGACCAGGGCGTCCAGAAGAAGCTGGAGGCCATGGGCGTGCCCCGCGACCAGGTGGCGAGTCGCATCAACAGCCTGACCAACGCCGAGCTGGCGCAGTTCAACCAGCAGCTGGACCAGGCGCCGGCGGGCGGCATCATCGGCATCATCGTGTTGTTCCTGGTGATCTTCATCATCACCGACATGCTTTGCGCCACGGATATCTTCAGCTTCATCAAATGCATCAATCGGTGAGGCGGCTGGCAGGGGCACTGCTGGTCTCCGCAATGCTCGGCGGCTGCGCGCAGCCGCCGAGACTGCCGCCGGAAAGCGCGGCGCTGCCCGCACGGGTGGAGCTGCGCGAAGTGCCGTTCTTCCCCCAGGAAGCCTACCAGTGCGGTCCCGCCGCGCTGGCCACGATGCTCGGCCAGCGCGGCCTGGCGTTGACGCCGGGGCAATTGAAGGACGAGGTGTTCATTCCCGGTCGCGAGGGCAGCCTGCAATTGGAGATGGTCGCCGCGGCGCGCCGCCACGGCATGCTGGTCTATCCGCTGCAAGGCGGACTGGAGAGCGTGCTCGAGGAGGTCGCGGCGGGCAACCCGGTGCTGGTGTTACAGAACCAGGCTTTCTCCTGGTGGCCGCGCTGGCACTTCGCGGTGGTGGTCGGTTTCGATCGGGAGCGCCGCGAACTGGTGCTGCGCTCGGGCATCACCCGGCGCTGGGTTACCGACTTCACCAGCTTCGAGTCGACCTGGAAGCGTTCGGGGCGCTGGGCGGTGCTGACCCTGCCGGGTGACCGCCTGCCGGCCACGGCAGCGGCGGTCCCGTGGCTCAAGGCCGCCAGTGACAGCGAGGAAACCGGCCACCCCAAGGTTGCCCGGCGCGCCTACGAAGAAGCCGTGCGACGCTGGCCTGAGGACGCCTTCGCCTGGTTTGCCCTGGGCAACAGTCGCTACGCCGCAGGCGATTCCGCCGCTGCCGAACAGGCCATGCTCACCAGCGTCGAGCGTCGCGTGGATTTCGCCGCGGGTTGGTTCAACCTGTCCCAGTTGCTGGCGGAACGCGGTTGCGCGGCGCCGGCGCGCCAGGCGCAGGCCTGCGCGCGGGCATTGCAGCCTGGGGAAGCCCGCTTCGCTGCGGCCTTGCCGCAGGCCGTCGCACCCGCGGCGCGGTGCGCCGAGCTGCCGGCCTGTCCCGTTGGCGCACCGCCCCGCTGAGGCGGCCGAGCCGAAGGTTGTCGGAACCCCGTTCCAGCGAGACGGCTCTATACCTGGGAGGACCCCACTCAGGTGCAGAACATGGCCAACGACAAGCGGACTTCGCCCCCCACCCCCCGGCAGCCGGCCAAGGGCGGTGCGGCGGGCAAGCGCCAGGGGCATGCGGCGGAGGGCAGGCGCAAGCCGCGTGCGCGCGGCGAGGAGCGGAAAGAGAAACCGGCCGACGGACGTTCGGCCACGGCGCTGACCGCCAACGAGCGGCGGGAGATCGACGACAAGCAGCCACCGCGCGCCGCTGTCCTGCACGAGGTGATTCGCGTCCAGGGCGAACACGAGTTGCAGCGCACGCTGGCGGCACTCTGGTGGTCGGCGGTGGCCGCGGGGCTGACCATCGGCCTCTCGTTGATGGGCATGGGCCTGTTCCGCGCTGCCTTGCCCGAGCAGGAGTGGGCGATCATCGTCAGCAGCTTCGGCTATCCCATGGGCTTCCTGGCAGTGATCCTCGCCCGCCAGCAACTGTTCACCGAAAACACCCTGACCGCCGTGTTGCCGGTGATGACCGAGCCGACCCTGGAAAAGGCCTGGCAACTGTTGCGTCTCTGGAGCGTGGTGCTGTTCGGCAATATCGTCGGTACGCTGCTGTTCGCCTGGGCGGTGCTGCATCTGCCGATATTCAATGAAGCGGCCGACGCGGCGTTCCTTGAGATCGGCCGCGAGGTGATGCACAACGACCTGGCGCAAATGTTCGCCAAGGGCATCGTTTCCGGCTGGATGATCGCCACCATGGTCTGGCTGATCCCGGCGGCGGAGGGCGCGAAGATCTGGATCATCGCGATGGTCACCTACCTGATGGCGCTGGGCAGCTTCACCCACATCGTGGTGGGCTCGGCGGAGGTAGGCTACCTGGCGTTCGCCGGGGAAATCGGCTGGACCGAGTTCCTGCTGAAGTTCGCCCTGCCTACCCTGGGCGGCAACATCGTCGGCGGTAGCCTGATCTTCGCCCTGATCAGTCATGCGCAGATCCGTAGCGAAGGTTGAGGAGCGGATGGAAAAAACGGCACCCCGGGGTGCCGTTCTGTCGACGCGGACTAGACCCCGAGCTTGTCGCGCAGGCTGTAGTACCAGGCGCCGATGGCGGTGAACGGTACGCGGAACAGCTTGCCGCCGGGGAAGGGGTAGTGCGGCAGGCCGGCGAAAGCGTCGAAGCGCTCGGCCTGGCCGCGCAGGGCTTCGGCCAGGACCTTGCCGGCGACGTGGGTGTAGGTCACGCCGTGGCCGCTGCAACCCTGGGAATAGTAGATATTGTCGCCGATGCGGCCGACCTGGGGCAGGCGCGAGAGGGTCAGCAGGAAGTTGCCGGTCCAGGCGAAGTCGATCTTCACGTCCTTCAGTTGCGGGAAGGTCTTGAGCATCTTCGGCCGGATGATCGCCTCGATGTCCGCCGGATCGCGAGCGCCATAGATCACGCCGCCACCATAGATCAGGCGCTTGTCGCCGGAGAGGCGATAGTAGTCGAGCAGGTAATTGCAGTCTTCCACGCAGTAGTCCTGCGGCAGCAGGCTGTGGGCCAGTTCCTCGTTCAGCGGCTCGGTGGTGATCACCTGGGTGCCGCAGGGCATCGACTTGGCCGCCAGTTCCGGGACCAGGCCGTTGAGGTAGGCGTTACCGGCGACCACGATGAACTTCGCCTTCACCTTGCCTTGCGGGGTATGCACCACCGGGCTGGCGCCGCGCTCGATGCGGGTCGCCGGGCTCTGCTCGTAGATTCTGCCGCCGAGCGACTCCACCGCCGCCGCTTCGCCGAGGGCGAGGTTCAGCGGATGGATGTGGCCGCCGCTCATGTCAAGCATGCCACCTATATAGTTGTCGGTCGCCACCACCTCGCGGATGCGCTTGGCGTCCATGATCTCCAACTGGTTGTGGCCGTAGCGTTCCCACAACTGTTTCTGCGCGCGCAGGTGATCCATCTGCTTCTCGGTGAAGGCGGCGAACACCCCGCCGTCCTTCAGGTCGCATTGGATACCGTAGCGGGCCACGCGCTCGCGGATGATGCGCCCGCCTTCGAAGGCCATCTCGCCGAGCAACTGCGCTTCGCGCTTGCCGACGGTGCGCTCGATCACGTCGATGTCGCGGCTGTAGCTGTTGACGATCTGGCCGCCGTTGCGCCCGGAAGCGCCGAAGCCGACCTTGGCGGCTTCCAGTACGGTGACCTTGAAACCATTCTCCAACAGGAACAGGGCGGTGGAGAGGCCGGTATAGCCGGCACCGATCACGCAGACGTCGGTTTCGACCTCGCCCTGGAGTTCCGGGCGGGGCGGCGCGGGATTGGCCGACGCGGCGTAATAGGAGGAGGGGTAGGGGGTGTGCGGCATCTTGCACCTCTGTTTTTTATTTTTTACGGATGCCCGGATGCTACCCGAGTCGAAATCGGCCGGCTAGCCTCCGTGCAAAATTTTCAACGGACCCCCAGAAAATAAAAATTCCACTTTTTCAGAGAGTTAGCGAAAAAAAGCTTGACGGTGTTTTTGGGGTCTGTAGAATGCGCGCCATCAGCAGGCACGTAGCTCAGTTGGTTAGAGCACCACCTTGACATGGTGGGGGTCGTTGGTTCGAATCCAATCGTGCCTACCAAACAAATCCCGCACTGCTGGCGGGGCAAGAAAGGCGATCCGAAAGGGTCGCCTTTCTTCGTTTGCGCCCCGAAAAAGGCCGCTCGGCCCGTGCTCGCCTGGGCTCGCGCTTCATCGCATAGTCGCTATTGACAGCGGGGGCGGTCTTTTCCGACCCTAGCGCCTTCACGGATGATTCAGGCGACAAGGCTCATGACGACCTCTTCCGGTTCGCGTATCGGCGGACTTCTTCACGCTTCCCTTTTTTCCCTGCTCGGACTCGGTCTCCTGCTCGCCGGCGGTTTCAAGACCGTCGAGCGGTACCATTTCCTGCGTACTGCGCAGGAAGCCCAGGGGACGGTCAGCGCCTTGAATGCCGGCGGTTCGCATCCGCAGATCGATTTCACCAGCGTTTCCGGCGAGCGGATTTCCTATCCCCAGGGCGGCTTCATCTTCGGCTACCAGGTGGGCGAGCCGGTTCGCGTCCTCTACGAGGCTGGGCGGCCGGCGGCCAGCGCGATAGTCGACGATGCCGGCGCGCTCTGGGGAACCAGCGCTTTCCTCTGCGGCTTCGGCGCACTCTTCGGTATTGTCGGGTTCAGGGGATTGCTGGGCCTGCGTTCTTCCCAACCGACCTCAAAAGGACATTGAAGTCATGTCGCAACTTCCCATTCCCTTGCCCCTCAACGAGAGTCGCTGGCGCTACGTGACGGCCAGTGGCGGAGGCATGACCGTGGCCTTCCTAGCGGGTAGCGGCGGCTCCATCACGTTGCTCTCGCCGGAGGGTGAGAACGTGTCCTTCCGCTATGGCGGGGTGGGCGGCGGGATCGGACTGGGCATGCGCCTGCCGCGCTTCGGCAAGGTCAACCTCAATGTCAAGGGCAAGAGCGTTGGCGGGGCCGGTGCGCTGGAGGCGTTGCCGAGCACCGGAACCGTCTTGGTCGCGGACGGCCTGGTGGGGCGCGACCTGTCCCGCGGCGACTTCACCGGGCCCTGCATGTACGTCGAACTCGGCGCGGGAGTCATCGCCGGCGGTTCGGGCACGGCGATCCTCTTCGGCCTCGATCCCAAGCTGCTGGCGGCGGTGGCGCTGGCGAGCGCCTCGCCATTGACCGCCGCGCTGGGCGCCAGCATGTCGCGGCAATTACTGCAATCGTCCCGTGGCGCCCTGTTGATGGCCGGGGTCAACGTCGGTGCACAGTTCGGCGGCGGCGCGGCGGCTTACCTGGGGGCGTTGTTCTGATGCAGGAGGGCGATCCGGGAGGATCGCCCTTTTTACCTTGCGCAGGCGTGCGGCGGCCAGGGCTCCGTTGAGTTCCATGGCCAGCGGGGCGGTGGCGGAAATCGTTACCGGCGCGGGGAACGGTCGTCGGAGATTCCGAACCGGCGTGGATCGGTTCTTTCCAAACAAGCCCATCCACTCGTTCGAGGTGTCGTGCTTGTGTCCAGGTTGATCATGCCCGGAGGGCCGTTGTCGCAAGAATCCGATGTCCGGATCTTCTGTTCAGCCAAGGAGCGGCTGGACTTCTACCGGCGGGAAATCCACTACGAGACGGGCCAGCTATCCAGTCGGACCAACGCCTACCTGACGGCGCAGTCGTTCCTCGTCATCGCCTATGCCTCGTCGATGGCCAACCTGAACCCGGCCTGGGGCGAGCTGTTCACCCTGGTGGTGCCGGCGCTCCTGGCACTGCTCGGGATCGTCAATTCCCTGCATGCCTGGCCGGGCATCCAGGCATCCTCGGAGATCATCTGCCACTGGCAGTTCAAGCAGTCCTGCCTGTTGCACAGCGATCCGGAGATCGGCCTGGCCTACGATGATTCGCCATTGTTCAGCGAACGCGAGGTCAACCGCGGCAGCTTCGAGAAAACCTTGCTGTTCTCGCGACGCGTGCCGTTCCTGTTCGCCGGCTTCTGGTGTGCGCTGGGCGTGTTTTCGCTCTGGTTGCAACTGGCCGGTTAGCGCTGGTGGCCCATCGCTTCGGCAAGGCTTGGCGTTGGCGGAGGCTTGCCGGCTCGATAGGCGGGCGCCGTCGGATCCGGGAACGCCCGGCGTCAGGGCGCTGCCTGCTCGCAGAGATCGTTGCCGAGGAGGCGCGCGCCCAGGCCGCGAAGCAGGTAGGTCTCGACATGGCTGCCGTCCGGGCAGTCGACTCGGTAGCCGAGCGCCAGGCCGGCGGAAAGAAGAACGAACAGGAACAGGCCGATATGTTGCAGTTTGCTCATGGTGTTTTCTACGAAAGAGGCTTGAGGGCGCAGGCGCTGCGCCGGGCGATTCTAGTGCAATGAGGCAGGGGGAGGAGCCGATTTGCATGCCTAAGCGTTCTACATGGTCCAGGGCGCCCAGCGATTCGACAGTCGCCCTGCGCCGATCGACGGCGAGCCGGAGCGAATCCGGCTGCAACTGCGTCTGTACCTGGGTTGAGCCGTTGACGGGCGCTGTCGCTGCCTTTATAAGACCGCCTCACGCAGCCGGCAGGCAGTCGAAGATGAGCGACGAAGACGATATTCACGAACCCGAACACGATCACCTGCTGGATAACGATTACCTCGAGGACGAGCGTGACGAAGATACGTTCGGCGCGCTCGACGAGCCCGATGCCTGCGGAACCGGCAGGCGACGTTCCTGCGAATATTGCGACGCGGTCCAGGTGCCAGTCGATAGCGAGGGTTTCTCTATCTGCGCCGATTGCGCAGGGCTGGAGGACTAGCCCTGGTCAGACGCTGACCACCCGGTTGCGTCCGGCACGCTTGGCGTCGTACAGCGCGGCATCCGCCCGGGCGAGTGCCCGTTCCGGTTCTTCGCCGCTGCCGGCCAGGGTACAGCCGGCACTGATGGTCACCGGCACGGACGTGCCGGCACAGTCGATCGGGGTCGCTTCCATCAGTTCGCGGATGCGATTGGCGATCATGGTCAGTTCCGTGGTCTCGCGGACCCGGACCATCGCCACGAACTCCTCGCCGCCGAAACGCGCCAGGAGATCTTCCGGCCGCAGCGCCGCGCGCAGTCGCGAAGCCGCCTCGCGGAGGACGCTGTCGCCGGCCCGGTGCCCCAGGGTGTCGTTGATACGTTTGAAATGGTCGATATCGCTGTAGATGATGCCGATGCGCTGGTCGCTGGCCCGCGCCAACTCCAGTTCATGCTGGTGCAGCGCGTGGAAGCCGGCCCGGTTCCACAATTGGGTGAGGGGGTCGAGCAGTGACTTGCGCTGCTCCCGGTCGATCTCCTGGCGCAGGAAGCGGGTGTGCTCGGTGAGGCTGCGTAGCTGGAGATATCCTTCGGCCAGGATCGACAGTCGATTGAGCTGGCGTCCTTCCCGGAGATCCAGCAGCCGCGGGCTCGGGTCGATCAGGCAGAGTGTGCCGATGGCCTGGCCATTGCTGGCGTGCAGGGGCTCGCCGGCGTAGAAGCGGATGAAGGGCGGCCCGGTGACCAGCGGATTGTCGTGAAAACGCGGATCCCTGGAGGCGTCCGTCACCATCAGCGGTTCGCTGGCCAGGATGGCGTGGCCGCAGAAGGACAGGTCGCGCGGCGTCTGTTCGGCATCCAGGCCGATACGGGCCTTGAACCATTGGCGGTCGTGGTCGATCAGACTGATCAGCACGGTCTTCACCCCGAAGGTTTCCCGCGCCAGTTCCACCAGGGCGTCCAGGTAGTGTTCGGCGGGGGTGTCGACCAGCGCCATGTCGTCCAGGGCCTGCTGGCGCAGGGCTTCGTCGGGAGGGAGGGGGCAGGCGAGCATACTGGATCCTGATCACGGTGGAGACTTTCGGTATAGCTGCCGGACAGGCTGAAGGCCAGCCTGGCGTCCGCAGTCGGCGCAAGGGTGAAGAGGGCAAAAAAAATCCCGGCCGCGTGGAGCAGGCCGGGAAAGGATCCAGGGATGTACAGCGCCCACAGCTTATGTCGGCGGCGGTTTCGATGAAGCTGCCGGATCTGGTAGGCGCGATTTTCGCGTCGATGTGTGACCCGCTTCGCCGACTATCCTGGCAAGTGGGGTCGCGAACCAATAGGATTTGCGGGTTTTATTCAATCTGGGTGAATGCGTGCAGGAAATCTACTCTGAAGAACAGATGCGCAAGGCGCTGGGCCTTGCCGAAACGCGACCGAAAAAGGTCCGGACCGAGGCCAGCCAGCCGGTCCGCTACACCATCGTCGAACTGAGCGTGCGCAAGGGCGGGGCGGGATTGCCGCTGCGTTTCGAACATCGCTCGCGCTCCATCAGCAAGGTCACCGCGCAACTGGAAGCGGAGAAGGAAGCCAAGCGCCAGGGTTACCAGGTCTGGGCGCTGCTGGATATCCGTCAGATCTGAGCGAGGCGCCTGCGCGGGGCGCGGCATTGTCCTGGTCTCGGTCCGGCTGCTAAGGTGCGCAGCCCATCGATACAGGAGTCCGGAACATGGAACTGACGATCTTCCAGGTAGACGCATTCGCCGACAGTCCCTTCCAGGGCAATCCGGCGGCGGTCTGCCCCCTCGATGCCTGGCTGGACGACGAGCGCCTGCAGGCCATCGCGGAAGAGAACAATCTTTCGGAAACCGCCTTTGTCGTCGGCCGCGACGGCGACTATCGATTGCGCTGGTTCACGCCGCAGGTCGAGGTGGACCTGTGCGGTCATGCGACCCTGGCGACGGCCTGGGTACTGATCCACAAGCTCGACGACGCTTCCCCGGTACTGCGTTTCGCTACCCGTAGCGGTGAGCTGAGCGTGCGGCGCGAGGGCGACTCGCTGGCGATGGACTTCCCGGCCAAGCGTCCGGAGCCTTGCGCGACACCGGACGGACTGCTGGAGGCGCTGGGTATTGCCGAGGCGGAAGTGCTGAAGACCGACGATTACCTCGTGGTGGTCGACGACGAAAAGACGATCGCCGCCCTGGCGCCTGACTTCGCCCGGCTGAAGGGCTTGCCGTGCCGCGGGGTGGCGGTGACCGCGCGCAGCCAGCGCTTCGATTTCGTCTCGCGCTGGTTCGGGCCCAACGTCGGCGTCAACGAAGACCCGGTGACCGGCTCCGCGCATACCTCCCTGGCGCCGTACTGGGCGCAGCGCCTGGGCAAGACCCGGCTGAGCGCCGAGCAGGGCGGGGCGCGCAAGGGGCGCCTGGAATGCGACGTGCGCGGCGAGCGGGTGGTCATCTCCGGCAAGGCGGCGTTGTACATGAGCGGTACGCTCCATCTCTGATCCCGAAGCAGGAGTACGACGATGCCGGCACCGCAGGTAGGCGTGGGCGTCCTGATCTTGCGGGACGGCAAGGTGTTGCTGGGGCGCCGCAAGGGCAGTCATGGCGCTGGCTGCTGGTCGGCGCCCGGCGGCCATCTCGAGTTCGGCGAGGCGGTGGAGGACTGCGCCCTGCGCGAAGCCCTGGAAGAGACCGACCTGGCGCTGAGCGAACTGCGCCACGGCCCGTTCAGCAATGACGTCTTCGAGGGGCGCCACTACCTCACCGCGTTCATCCTGGCCGGTTGCGCGGAGGATGCCGAGGCGCGCCTCATGGAGCCGGACAAGTGCGACGGCTGGGCCTGGTTCGATTGGGCCGATCTGCCGGAGCCGCTGTTCGCGCCCCTGGCGAGCCTGCGCCGGCGGGGCTATTCGCCCTTCGACCCGAAGCGCTGAGCGACAGGCAAAAAAAATCCCGACCGCGGGGGAGCTGGTCGGGAAATACCCTTGGGGTTCGCACACACCGTGAGCATAGGCCAGTCCGCAACGGCATCAAGAGGAGCCTGTTCGAACTGCTAGGCCCCTTTGGGGGCCGTTCCACTGTCGTCACCTCCGCTCGACGGCGAGCGAAGGGGCTGCCCGCTTGCGTTGCGGTATCCAGAACAGCATCAGCGGCAGCAGCGAGGCCCAGCCCAGCAGGACATCGCCGGCCAGGTGGATGTGTTCGCCGGGCATCAACAGTCCCTGCAGGAACATCAGGCCGAAGTGCGCGGCATTGGCTGCCACGGTGAAGTCGATGAACAGCCGGTGGCGGAAGGGCTGGCTGGCGGCGCGCCAGAGGAATGCGCCCCAGACCAGGTAGATCGTCGAGATCATCAGCTCATAGTGCTGTCCGCCGCCTTGCTGGTCGCCCCAGCGAACCAGGCGGAGCAGCAGGCGCCCGGCGTCGGAGTCGAGCAGCGACTGGTCGAGCCGCAGGAGCAGCGTGGCCAGGGCCAGGCCGAAGAACAGCAGGAAGCCGCCGGCCATCAGGCGAATGCTCAGGGTCAGCCAAGGCGTGGCGGAAACCGGGGAAGGGGAGGCAGTCATGCAGATCACCTGTAGGCCATGTCGATGGCGTTGCCTTCGGTCAGATCGTCAAAATCCGCACGGCGGAAAGGGCGCTCTTCCCGGACGATGGTGCGCACCCGTTCGATGTATTCGCGCATGGCGCGGCGGGTATTGCCCTGGGAGGCGGCGGAGAGGAAGCCGGCCTTTTCGCTGGCCATGCCCTCCGTCCAGTCGCGGGAAGCCGCCTGGTAGATCGAACGCTTGATCAGGCGCACCGCTTGCGGTGAGCGCCGGGACAGGCGTTGCGCCAGCGCGTCGGCGGCTTCCAGTAGCTCCTCCGCTGGCGCCAGCCCGTTGACCAGGCCCAGCGCAAGGGCCTGGCGCGGCTCCAGCAGTTGCCCTTCCAGGCACAGCTCCAGGGCCCTGGCTACGCCCAGGCTGCGCGCCAGCATCTGGGTGCCGCCGCCTCCCGGTATCAGGCCGATGAGTACTTCCGGCTGGCCGAGGAAGCGTTCCACCTGGTCGTCCTCGGCCATCAGGCGCAGGTCGCAGGCCAGCGCCAGCTCGCAGCCGCCACCCAGGGCCAGGCCGTTGATCGCGGCGATGAACACCTTGTCCATGCGGCGCATGTGCGCGGTGACCTCATGGAACAGGTTCATGTCGGCGACGCCTGCCAGCAGGGTGCGCCGCAGCAGCTTCCTCGCCCCAGGCAGGTGGCGCAGGAGGCTTTCGCTTTCCAGCAGCAGGCGTGTCAGCCAGGCCGGCATGGAAAAGGTGATGGGGGCGACGGCGCGCTCGATCTCGTCGACGTCGAAGTGGGTCAGGAAGACCCCGTCCGCCGCTCCGGAAAGGATGACGGCGCCGATGTCCTGGCGTTGCTCAAGGTCTTCCAGCAGGTCGGCCAGCTCCTGCATCACCGCCGTGGTGAGGAAGTTCGCCGGGGGATTGTCGAGCAGGACTTGCAGGACGCGTCCTCGTTGTTCTATGCGCAGGTGTCGCGGTGCTAGAGTCATTGCGGCTTCCTCATTGGATAACGAGCGTTATATAAAGATCATTATCCAATGTGACGACATCGTCTCCCCAACCAACGGATAGTCGGCATGCGCTACAAACCGGAACAGAAACAGGCCACCCGCGCCCTGCTGTTGAGCAAGGCCGCTCCGCTGGTGAAGCGCCAGGGCTTCGCCAGCACCGGCCTGGACACCTTGATGAAGGCGGCTGGTCTTACCACCGGGGCGTTCTACTCGCAATTCTCCAGCAAGGCGGAGTTGCTCGAAGCGATCCTGCAGCGCGAGCTGAGCGCCCAGCACGATGCCTTTCCGCTGGACAGCCTGGAGCAACTGGCCGGCGCCACCCGTCTCTACCTCAGTCGCGGTCATGCGCAGCATGCCGACATGGGCTGCCCGATTCCGGCGCTGGCCGCCGAGGTGGGCCGGGCAGGGCCCGAGGTGCGGGAAACCTTCGAACGCGCCCTGGAACAACGGCAACGGCGGCTGGCCGAACTGATGGGCGACGAGAACCGGGCCTGGGTGCTCACCTGCCTGTCGGTCGGCGCGGTGCTTCTCGCGCGTGCCCAGGCGAGCGAGGTGGCGCGCGACAAGGTCCTGGATGCGGCGCTGGAGCATGCGCTGGGCCTGCTTTCGGCGAGCGGAGCGGTTTCGCCGCAAGCGGACCGGGACTGATTGCACAACTGCAATGTTCGGCGTCTAGCGTCAGGCTTTCCCTCCGACAGGTAAGCCCATGAACGCCCATCATCTCGAACTCGCCAAGGCCCTGCTGGTGTTTGCCCTTGCCGTCGCCGGCCTGGTGGTCGGTCTCATGCCGATGGAGTTCTGAGCGACGCAGGTCCGGCTTCGCGCTTTTCCCTCGTCTTCGAGTGGTCTCTGGCGTTGCACCGGTTTAGGATGCGCGGGTATTTCGGAGCCGCTTCGCTTGGCGTCGCCCGCCGCTGCGCTCCGAAACCGAGCATTGCTCGAACCAGAACGAGATCGAAGGTGCATCGCCACGAGCGGCGCACGGCCTGATGATAGATGGAGGCAACATGAGCGCGGCTCAGCCAGGCATTCTCACCCCGATTCCGGTGGTGGGTCGCTACCTGTTTTTCAGCATTTCCCAACCCGAGCAGGTGGCCGCGACCTTGGCCAGCCTGGCCGCGGCCACCGATGGTTACCAGCTGGTGGTGGGTATCGGCCATTCGCTGATGCTCAGCCTCGGCAAGACCGTCGAGGGCATGAAGGACTATCCGGTGCTCGCCGCGCCCGGCATCGACCTGCCGTCCACGCCCTCCGCGCTGTGGTGCTGGCTGCGCGGCGAGGATCGCGGCGAGGTGACGCTGCGCTCGCACGCGCTGGAACGGTCGCTGGCGCCGGCCTTCCAGCGGACCGGCGCGGTGGATGCGTTCCTCTACGGCGAGGACCGCGACCTGTCCGGCTACAAGGACGGCACCGAGAACCCCAAGGGCGATGCGGCGCTCGAAGCCGCGCTGGTCTCCGGGCGCGGTGCGGGCCTGGATGGCGGCAGTTTCGTTGCTGTCCAGCAGTGGCTGCATGACTTCGACCGGATGCAGGCGATCCCCGGCGAGGAGATGGACAACATCATCGGCCGCCGCAAGTCCGACGATGAAGAACTGGAAGACGCGCCGGCCTACGCCCACGTCAAGCGCACCGAGCAGGAAAGCTTCGAGCCCGCCGCGTTCCTCCTGCGGCGCGGCGCGCCCTGGTCCGACGAGCACCGCGCGGGGCTGTTGTTCGCCGCCTTCGGCCGCTCGTTCGATGCCTTCGAGGTCCAGTGGCTACGGATGATCGGCGTGGAAGACGGGGTGCTCGATGGCCTGTTCCGTTTCACCCGGCCGATCAGCGGCAGCTACTTCTGGTGTCCGCCCATGGCCGACGGCCGCCTCGACCTGTCCGCCCTCGGCCTCTGAGCCCGCCGCGGCAGCAGGCCAGGCCTGCTGCCGCGTCCTGCGCGGCGCTAGTGGGCGGTGGCCACGGCGGCCTCGTCGATCAGCGCCGCTACTTCCTTCGCTCGCGAGGCCAGTGACGCGTGGCTGGCATCGAGGGTGACGATCTTCCTCGGTGCGATCCGCGCGGCCATCCGCTCCTGGTTCTCCGGCGCAATCATGCGATCGGCGCTGGAAATCTGGTACCAAGAGGGCTTGCTCTTCCAGGCCGGGCTGCCGATGGCATCGCCGAAAGTGCTGGCCAGCGGAGCCTTCTGGGTGATGCTCATGACCAGCCCTTCGTCCGCAGCGAGATCCTGGCAGAAGCTTTCGTGGAACCTGTCCGCCTTCACCCAGAGATAGCCATCGCTGTCCGGCGCCAGGTTCGCTGCGGCCAGGGGCAAGTGCTCCTGGGTGATGCCACCGGGACTTTCGCCGCTGTCGGGGGCGAAGGCGGCGATATAGACCAGCCCGACCACATTCGGCTGGTTGCCGGCCTCGGTGATCACCGCGCCGCCATAGGAGTGTCCGACCAGCAGGACCGGCCCCTGTTGCTGCGCGATCATCTTGCGCGTCCGCTCGGCATCGTCCGCCAGCGAGGTCAACGGTAGTTCGACGGCATGCAGGTTGTCGTGGCCGAGGCGTTTCAGTTCGAGAATGACCTTGCTCCAGTGGGCGGCGCCGCCCCAGAAGCCGTGGACCAGGATGATCGCAGGCAGGTTGCTCATCGTGTTGCTCCCTTGTGGGTGAGGGTTGCTGGCATGAGGCATCGCCCGGCGAGCATACGAGGTCGCGATGGGCGGGCGATAGCGGGAGGCGAGGACGTTCGTCGAAAAGAACAACTCCTTGTTCCGGTAGGCGACGTGATATCGGCACGGCGGTATGTTGCAAGTCCGGACCCGACCGATCGGGTTGTCGCGACGGGCATGGAGGGGTGATCGGTCGGTCGGGTTCGCGTCTTTTCGGGGCACCCGAATCTGAAAAAATCTTGCTTCTCGCCATACCGGGGGAGCGGGGCGGGTAGATTTTCTTCCGAATCCTTCACTTTCTACCCGGTCATGGAAAAAGCTCTGAAATTGGCGTCATGCCTCTACGGCCTGCTGATCCTGCTCAGCCTGGCGATGGTCGCCTTCCTCAGCCAGTTTCCGTTTCTCCTCAGCTCGGGAGCGGAAAACCTCTCGATGTCGATCCTGCCGCTGCTGATCCCGCTGATGGTCGGGCTGGTCGTCTGCGAGGCGGTGCGGGCGGTGGTGCCGAAGAAGCGCTAGGCGCGGCGCCGGGATCAGCGGCCAAGAATGCGCTGGCGGCGCAGCCGGTACTGCTCGTAGGGAAGGCCCTGGCGGTTCAGCTCTTCCAGCTGGCGTTCGCTGGCGCTGCGGGAAAACGATTCCTCGACTATCGAGTCCGGCGTGACAGGCTGTGCGCAGGCGCTGACCAGCAGCACACCCAGGACCAGGGCAATGCGTGGCATGCGATCTCCATGGACTACGGCAGAAGGGAAAAAAAGGCCATTACCAAGCGGGGGGAGGGTTGGTAATGGCCTGTACAAGGGACATTTGCCAGGCCTTGGGGATCTGGCGAAAAAGACGATATCAAGGGGGAATTTGATTAGCCAGCTAACAAAGTGGAATGAAGTTTTGCGGCAGGCGTAACAATTCTGTCCGAATCGTCATTCTTGCGTCACCGCCGGGACAGAGCGGTTTCGGCAGACTGCGGGGGAGTCGCCGAAGGAGATTCGTCGTGGACGATACGCTCAGGTTCGCCTCGCGCTTGTGCAAGTTCATCGTCGCCGCCAGCTTCCTGCTCGTGGCGGTCGCCAGCCTTTGCCTGTGGTGGACGGGCCAGGCCTACGAATACGCGGCGCTGGCGTTCTTTCCGTTCGCCGTACCCATGCTGCTGCTGATCATGGTCTGCGACCTGCTGGCAGCGCTGAATGGCAGGCGTCGCTGAGCGCCCGGGCTGCCTAGCGCTTTCAGCTAGGCGGATGTCGAACCCAGACAACCGGCGCCCCGCGCGTGGCCCTATGGTGAGGCATTCATCCACTGCCTTCCTGGAGCGACCATGTCAGATTTCATCACCGTACTGCGCGATACCTGTCCCGTACCCGTGCTGGACGCCACCAAGTGGAAGCGGATCGACGGCGATCCGCATACCGTCAACCTCAACGCATACGCCTCGGCGGACGGCAGCAAGCTGATGGGCACCTGGATCTGCACGCCGGGCAAGTGGGAGGTGAACTACGAACGCTGGGAGTTCTGCCACTTCCTCGACGGCTACTGCATCATCACCCCGGAAGGCGAGCAACCGGTGCACCTGAGGGCGGGCGACGTGTTCGTCATCGAGCCGGGCCTGCGTGGTACCTGGGAGGTGGTGGAGACGGTGCGCAAGTACTTCGTCTTCGCCTGACGGTATTGCCGCACGTCCGGGATGCCTGCCGGACGTCGCGCCTCAGTCCTGGTGGACGATGCGGCGGATGGTGCCGCCGCAGGACTGGTAGCAACTGCGGTACTCGTCCTGGCAGTCGTCGCCGAAATCGAAGTTGCGCTGCGGGTAGGGGCAGGACTTGCGCTTCTTCTTGTCGCTGTTCTGCATGCAGTAGTTGTAGGCCGTGCTCTGCGCCTGGTAGAGCGCCTCGTCCTGGCGCTGCTGCAGCTTGGCGAGGGTCTTGCACTGGCGCTTCTCGGCATTGCACTGGCTCACGCAGTGCAGGCCGGCATCGCTGGTCGGCGGAATGTAGGAGTAGCTGACGCTAGGGCCGCAACCGCCGAGCAGCAGGGCAAGACCGAGGAGGGGGAGCAGAAGGTGTTTCCGGAACGGCATTGTCGATATCGATAAGCAATGGCAAGCGAGAGCGAATGCTATCACTGGCTTTCCGAAGCTGTACGGCTCTACCCGATAAGGTTGAACTGGCGCACGAAACGCAAAAAAGAAAACCCCGGGACTGGCCCGGGGTTCTCGTCGCGCTCGCAGGTTCGATCAGAACACGCTGAACGGGTACTCGACGAAGGCACGGATTTCGTTGCCGTCGTCGTTGTACGAGCGGGCGTCGTTGGAGACACGCAGGAACGAGCTGCGCAGACGCAGGGTGAGGTCCTTGGCCGGACCGCTCTGCACCACGTACTGGACCTGGTTGAAGATCTCGCGCTCCTTGCCGTTGCTGGTCTCGGCGGTCTTGATGTTGTCGCCGCGCACGTAGGCTACGCGGTAGGTCAGGCCGGGCACGCCGTACTTGGCGAAGTCCAGGGCGTAGCTGACCTGCCAGGAACGCTCGTCCTCGGCGTTGAAGTCCGACCAGTAGGAGTTGGCCAGCCAGATGGTGGTGCCGCCGTCGCCGATGCCGCCAGCGTTCTGGTACCAGCCGTAGTTGTAGCCGGTGTCGCCGGTGTTGCGCTGGTGGGCGATCATGAAGGTGTGGGCGTCGATGGTGTAGGACGCCGCCAGGCTCCAGATCTTGTTGTCGCGGTTACCGTTGAAGTTCTGGTCGGCGAAGTCGCTGTCCAGCTTGGTGCGATAGCCGTTGAAGTCGAAGTTCAGCGACTGGTCGGCCTGCAGCGGGATGGTGTAGTTCAGGTTGATGTACTGCTTCTTCAGTACGTCCTCGACGTCGGAAGCGTACAGCGAGGCGTTGAAGTGATCGGTGAAGGCGTACTTGCCGCCGAACACGTTGATGCTCTTCAGGCCGCCGCTGTCGCGCCCTTCGGCGCTCTTGCGGGATTCCGCGGTGAAGCGACCGGCGTTCAGCTCCAGGCCCTCGATCTCCTTGGAGGTGATCAGGGTGCCGCTGTAGCTTTCCGGGAGCAGGCGCGAGTTGTCGTAGCTGAGCACCGGCAGGCTGGGCATCTGGTCGCCGTACTTGAGCACGGTGTTGGAGATGCGGAACTTCACCGCCGCGCCGCCCTTGGACAGATCGTCCGCCGCGGAGCCGCTGTCGCCCTGCTTGAAGAAGTCGATACCGGCGGCGCCGCTACGACCCTTGCCGCCGTCCAGGCGTACCGCGTACAAGCCGAACGCGTCGACACCGACGCCCACCGTCCCCTGGGTGAAGCCGGAGGTGAAGGTGGCAGTGGCGGCCTGGCCCCATTCGGCCTTGTCCTGCCGGCCATGTTTGTAGTCACGGCTGATGTAGCCATTGCGGAAGAACAGATCGAGGTGGCTGTCCTCGACAAACCCCTTTGCTGCTTCTTGGTCATTGGCCATCGCCTGGCTTGCAGTCGCGATGCCCAGTGCCAGCAGGCAAATCCTTTTCTTCAACATCTTATTGTTCCTGGTTGTTGGCTTGATGTGCGCTGAAATTGAAGGAAGCGCAAGGTTCGAAGTGCACGGGAGTCATTTGTCCCATTTACCGTGCGTGGCGGTTCTGGTTTCTTGTTTCTCCCGTTGGCGGCGCAACAATACCAGAACATTGTTCGATCCAAGAAAGCTTCGAGTCATTTGCTAATAACCAAAGTGCAAGGAAAGCCCCTTCCATAGGCTCTGAATCGGGCGTTGCCGGATCGCTTCGTCATGCGCCTGCAATATCAACCTTATCGATAAGTACCATGCCGCGAAGTCGCTGCAGTTCTCGCTTTGGGCGGTGATACCGTCGAATCGTGAACGGATCGACAAAGAGGGACGTGACATGAAGATTCTTATCGCTGTATTCGCCGCCCTGGCCCTGTCCGCCTGTGCCTCGCCTCCCGCTTCGAACGCCCCGGCGCTGGCCGCCAGCACCAGCAAGGCTCCCTACGATTACGCGATGTGCGTCTTGCCCAAGTGGCAACGCCAGGCGCCGGGCGTGGCGCTGGTGGAGGAAGGCCGCGGCTATCGCCTGGCGGACGCCGGTCAGTGGCTGGAGGTGCAGCCGGCGGGGGGTGGCAGCCTGGTGCGAATCCATGATCAGCAGCCCTGGGTCACCCGCGGGGCCTTCATCGATGCGGCCAGGACCTGTTCCTGAGCCGCGAGGAAGAGGGAAGAGCTCCGGCCCCCCTAGCATGAAGTGTCCGGAGCTCTACGGCCGCAAACGGAGGATGGCCGCAGAACGATCATCTGCCTATGGCCGGCGCTGCGCTTGATCGAGATCAAGTACTGGAGGCCGGGGAGCCGGCGTGTGCGGCGATTCGCGTGACGGGTCTCGTTTTTTCTGTGAAGTGCATTGCATAACGCTTCAATCGGGACGGGTGGCCAGCATGCCAACCAGTTCCTGGGCAGCCTTGCGCAATGGCTGGTTTTTCAGCCAGATAGCGTGGACAGGCAGTTTCAGCTCGTTCTTGGTATTCCTGAAGTCCAGGCGTACCAGCCTTCCCGTTGCCAGCAGCGGCGCGACCCGGGACAACGGGAAATTGCCCCAGCCGATCCCCGCCTCGACCATTTCCAGCGCCGTGCCCAGGCTGTCGGTGCGCCAGCAGGCGCCGGCAATCAGCGGACGGGTGTCGGCCAACGGCAGGTCGCAACTGGCCACCAGGATCTGCCGCACGTTCACCAGCTCTTCCAGGTACAGCGCCTGCCCCGGCTTCTGCAGGGCGGGATGGCGCGGCGAGATGGTCGCGACCAGCGATTCCGCGCCGACATACTGGAAGCGCTCCTGCGGGTTCACGCTGATGCCGGCGAATCCGAAGCACAGGCTGATGCGGCCGCCATGGAGCAGGGCGAGGGCATCGTCCTGCGCCGCGCTGAGCACCTCGACATCGAGCAGCGGGTAGCGCTCGGAAAGGGTGCGGAGGGCGCCGAACAGCCGCCCGCTGTCGATGTCCGCAACCACGCCGAGCGACAGGCGGCTTTCCAATCCCTGGGAGAGTTCCAGCGCATGCACCTGCAACTGGGCGAGCTGCTCGGCGATCATCCGCGCTTGCGGTGCCAGGGCCCTGGCCAGCGCCGTAGGACGGGCTTCGCGGTGGGTTCGCTCGAAAAGGGCGAAACCCAGCTCCGCCTCCAGGTTGGCGATGCCCATGCTCACCGCCGAAGGCACTCGACCCAAGGCACGGGCGGCGCCGGAAAAGGAGCCGCGGTCGAGGACGGCGAGGAACAGCTCGATGGTATCGCTGGAAAAGTTCATGGCAATTCTCCTATCAGCAGATCTGAAAGCTGCTGACTTTTTCTGTCAAGAAAATTGATCCAACCTTGCCCGCCTTTCCGCTATCACGCCCGAGAGGTCCACGTGCAAGGCATCAAGCGCAAACTGGTCTACGTGACCGCCTACGAATTGATCGGGATGAGTATCTCGACCCTGGGGCTGGCCCTGCTCGCCGGTTCCACGCCCACTACCACCGGCCCCCTGGCGGTGGTGATCACCACCGTCGCGGTGACCTGGAACTTCATCTACAACTGCCTGTTCGAGTTCTGGGAGCGGCGCCAGGCCGTGCGCGGACGCAGCATTGCGCGGCGGGTGGCGCACGCCATCGGCTTCCAGCTGACCCTGGTGGTCTACCTGATCCCGCTGATCGCCTGGTGGATGGGGATTTCCCTGCTGGAGGCGTTCTGGCTGGACCTGGCGCTGATCGTCCTGATCCCGTGCTACACCTTCCTCTTCAACTGGGCCTTCGATCGCCTGTTCGGCCTCCCAACTTCCGCGTTGCCGGCCGGCGAGGCGGCCTCCGTCTGAGGATTTTTTTTCTTCAGCGCCATTCGCGCTCGCCTTGGCCGGGGCAAATCGCCTACCTTAGACGGACGTGCGCTGTGGTGCCGGTTCAGGGAGGAAGTACGACCGCAAGCCATGAAGGTCTGCCCCGGCGAGGATGGGGTGCGGCATTTCGATGAACGGATTGGGGTCACTATGCGGATTTTGGGGATGCTACTGGGGACCGTCTTGCTGGCGGGTTGTTCGACATCGACGCCCTCGCTCGACGAGACGGACCAGGTACCGAAGGAGCGTTTGTACAACTACCAGTTCCGTGACGACGGCGACGCCTTCCTGGTGGTTTCCCGGGACCGCGAGTTCCTCGGCAGCGTCTGCAATACCCGCTTGATCATCGATAGCCGCCTGGCCGCCGAGATCCAGGCCGGCGAGAGCGCGCGTTTCCGTCTTCCGGCGGGGCTGCGGGTGGTATCCGTGCAGGGCGATGGGATCTGCCGCGGCGAGGCGCCCAAGCAGGTGGTGCATGTGCAGAACGGGCAGACCACGCATTACCGGATCACCGTGGACTCCGGCCTGAACATCGGCCTGGTGCCGGGCTGACGCCGGCGCAACGAAAAAAGCCGCCCGTGGGCGGCTTTTTCATGCGCGGCGTTTATTCGCTGACCGCTTTCTCGACCTTTTCGGACGCCGACCAGATCCGATAGCGGACCTCCACGTCCTTCGGCGCATAGACCACGATCGGCAGCTTGCTGTTGTAGCGCAGCAGGAAGCCTTCGCCGACCACCGGGATGAAGCGCTGCTCCTTCTTCTGGCCGGGGCAGGCCATCATCGTGCTCATCGGCCCGCTGACCTTGTCCAGGCGGTAGTAGGAGTAGCCCCAGCCTTCCAGGGTATGTTCTTCCAGCTCGCCGCCCAGGCGCTGCTGGTTGCAGTCGGCCTCGAGGGTCTTGCCGGCGATGATCTCGACCTTGAATGCGTCTTCCGCGTCCTGTTTCGGCAGGTGGATGACCTGGCGGGTGAAGCCGGCATCTGCCTTCGGGTAGGGAACCTTTTCATCCAGTTTGGCGGCCATGGCGGTGCTGGAAAGAGCGGCAACGCCGGCGGCGATCAGTAGTGCTTTCATGTCCTTGAGGTTCTCCTTACGTGGTAACGCGAGCAGGGTAAGACACCGAGGCACGGGTGAAAAGTTCAGTGGGGGACGTAACGGAATGTTCCATGTCCTGGGCCAGCCGGTCGGGGCACGGCCGAATCGCGGGCAAAAAAAAGACCATCTGCGGGGGGAGGGCGATGGTCTTCAAAGGAGCGTCGGGGACTTGGGGTTCTCCCGACGCCGCTACGATCTCACGCCGCTCCGCTGGGGAAAAATGCTTTGGGCTGATAGTGGCTATCGATGCCGGTGACTTGAAATTCCCCGCCAACTCATAGCAAGTTCCGCACGATAGAGCCGTCAGCGCATCAGTTTGCGTTTTTTCAGCGGGTCAGTTGCAAGGCCAGTTCATCGACCTGTTCGGCCCAGTCGGAGTCCTCGGCCAGGGCCTCGCGCAGGAAGCTGGCCTGGGCAGGGTTCCAGAATGGCGCATCGGGCAGCGCCGTGCCCTCCTCGAGGTGGTGCCGGGCGAGAAAGGCGACGATGTCGTCTCGCCCAGCGGGGAGCCCCAACTGGCGGAACAGGTTGGAAAAGGTGTGCGGGCTGGTGTCCATGACGGTTCCTCCTGGATTCGCTGTTTTTCCACTATAGCCGGCGGGACGGCAGGGCCGCCGTGGGAGCCGGGGGTGGGTAATTTTGTCGCAGATGAAAAAGACTGTTGTGCGCGGCGTGCTTCATGGCGAAGGGGCGGGCGCTTATTATTAGCAAGCTAATGATAACCGGAGTCAGCCTATGTCCAGAATCGAAGTCGCCGTGCTGGTGGGGACGTCCGTTCCCGAATCGCTGCGCAGCAAGGGATTGCTGGCCTGTTGGATCCTGATGGTGGACGGCGCCATGTGGGCCGGCCCCTTCACCAGCCGTGACGAGGCGGAAGCCTTGAAGGGAACCTGGGAACTGAGTTGGCCGCTGGAGGCGGCGATCTCCGCCTGAGCCAAGGCCCTTGCCTTGCCGAAAAGCCCGCCGAGCGCGGGCTTTCTGTTGCCTGCGGAAACGCCCTAGCGGCGGCCCACCAGCAGGCCGAGGAGGAAGCCGGCGCCGGCCGATACGGCGATGGTCTGCCAGGGATGGTCCTCGACGTATTCCTCGGTCGCTTCGGCGGCCGCCTGGCTGCGTTGCACCACGCCGCGGCGGGTGCGCTCGATGGCGTCGCGACCACGATGCAGCACGGAATTGATCTGTTCACGCAGGTTCGCGCCCTCCTTGCCGGCCAGGCTGCCGGTGCCGCTCATCAACTGGTCCACCTCGGCGATCAGGTCCTGCAGTTCGGCCATGGCCTGGTCCTGGATAGCCTGCTTGGCGCGAGCGGAGCGGGTTTTCAGAGTCATGTCGGTCTCCTTGACGAGGATGGTTACCTAGGTATGGAGTCGCCCGCTTCGCTGAAAGTTGCACGGCATGGCCTGCGTCGGGGGTTTCCGTAGCATGCGGGAGAGCCGTTTCAGGATGCCCCGGCCTCGCCGCGCAGGTAGCGGTCGAGGTCGATCGCTTCGCCGCTCTTGAGTTTCAGGCGTCGGCGCAGGTCGTCGAACATAGCGTCGTACTCGCGGCGCTGGCGCACGATCGGTCCCTGCCGCAAGCGCAGGCCGTGGCGTCGGGCCAGGCGACTGGCACGGCTGGCGAAATGCACGGCGGCGTCGCGTGGCAGTTCGAAGCTTTCGCTGAAAGGCTGGCCGTCGATCCGGCCCTCCATGTCGAAGTGTACGGCCACCGGGCGGGCCTCGGCCTCCAGGACCCGGTAGCGCAGGTGGATATCGAATGCCTGGCGGTCGACTTCGCTGGCCGAGGCGAGATGCAGATGGCCGGGAATGAACATGGCCTGCCTCCTTTTCGGATAACCGGGGAAATGCCCTTGCCTGCCAGGGTATGCTTCGCCGGCCTCGGGACGGCTGTCCCAGGTCAGTTTTTTCCGGATTGGAGCGGGGATGCGAATGGCGCTGGGAGCGTTCGGGTGTTGACTGACTGGGCCGCGTACGCCGGGCTGTTCCTCTCGGCGTTCGGTTCGGCGACCCTGCTGCCGTTGCAGTCGGAAACCGTGCTGGCCGCCTTGCTGCTGCGCGGCGGCCAGTCGGTCGCGTGGCTGCTGGCGCTGGCCATCGTCGGCAATGTGCTGGGTTCCTGGGTCAACTGGTGGCTGGGTCGCTACCTCGAGCATTTCCGCGGTCGCCGCTGGTTTCCCGTGGGCGAGGTGAAGTTGCTCAGGGCGCAGCGACACTATCGCCGCTACGGCCGCTGGACCCTGCTGCTCAGTGGGGTGCCGGTCATCGGCGATCCGCTGACGCTGGTGGCCGGCATCATGCGTGAGCCCTGCTGGAGTTTCCTGCTGATCGTCGGCCTGGCCAAGACGCTCCGCTACCTGGCCCTGGCTGCGCTGGTGCTGGGCTGGGCCGGCTGAGCGCTTCGTCGGCGAGCGTAGAACTATTTTTCGCGGGGCAATGTCCATTGCTGCGAGGTGTAACTGCCGCCTCATCGCCCCCGGGGCCTTTAGTTGCCGCTGTGGTCCCGGGGGCTTCTCTTTTCCTGCCTGTTTCCGGCGATGCGAGGTGCGCAATGTCGAGGGTGGTTGCGGGATCGCTGGTCTGCCTGCTGCTCGGTTCGGCGCCGGCCTGGGCTTCCACGGCCGAGGCGTGGCAGGCGCACGACGCCATGGTGCGTGCCGCCTGCCTGAAAGCCAGCGGCTTGCGCCAGGTACGCGCGGTGGGGCAGGTACTGCCCTTCGACGATGAGGTGGGCTATTCGGCGCTGCTCCTGCAGGGCCGCTATCCGCAGCCGCACATGCAGGGCCGCCAGGGCCGCGAGCTGTGTCTGTACCGGCGCGCCACCGGCAAGGCCAGCGTCAGCGAGGCCGACGCCCTGCTCAAGCCTTGAGTTCGGGGTCGTCGTTGTCCGGAAGTTCGCGCTCGCCAGGGTCCTTGCCGTCTTCCGAATGGTGTTCGATCACCGCGTTCAACTCGGCGCCGAACAGCACCACTGCCGCCGACAGGTAGAAGTACAGCAGGAGGATGATGATCGCCCCGATGCTGCCGTACATGGCGTTGTAGTTGGCGAAGTTCTTCACGTAGAAGCCATAGGCGAGGGACGCGGCGATCCAGGCGATCACCGAGAGCACCGAGCCTGGAGTGATGAAGCGGAAACGCTGCTCGACATCCGGCACCAGGTAGTAGAACAGCGCCACCGCGAGCATCAGCAGGAACACCGCAAGAGGCCAGCGCAGCCAGGTCCAGAGCGTCACCAGGTACTGTTCCAGACCGACCAGGCCGGCGATCCAGGCGATCACCTGCGGCCCGGTGACCATCAGGCCGGCCGCCACCAGCAACAACAGGGCGATGCCGAGGGTGTAGAGGATCGACAGGGAGAAGCGCTTCCATACCGGGCGGCTCTCCTTCACGTCGTAGGCGGCGTTGAGCGCGATCATCATCGAGCGGATGCCCGCCGAGGAGGTCCACAGCGCCACCGCGATACCGATCGACAGCAGGCCGCCTTTCTGCTGCTGCAACTGGTCGATCACCGGGTTGACCTGATCCATCGCCTCGGGCGGCAGCAGCAACGCCGCCTGCTCGCGCAGCCAGGCGAAGAACTCCGGTAGGTGCAAGTAGCCTACGAGGGTGATCAGCACCAGCAGGAACGGAAATAGCGAGAACAGCATCTGATAGGCGAGGGCCGAGGCGTAGGTCGGCATGTCGTCCTCGAGGAACTCGTTCACGGTGCGCTTGACCAGGCCGAACAGGCCTATTTCCCGATAAGCCGTACGGAACATTCCATCTCCTTGCTGTGTGCGTGCCGATGACGATCGACCACCGATGGCCGCTTGCCGCCAGGCATTTTCCGTTGGGTGAAATTCGTCGCGTCCTTTCTGGGACGCCACGGCGGGCGAATTGGTTCGTCGCCGGCGTCATCATTCGGTCGCATCCGTTAGCCAGACTGCGCCTGCCCGCCGCGCGGCGGGCCTCCGTCCAACTTCTCAGAAATGGAGCGCACCATGTCTGTCGACCTGAAGAAAATCGCCGCTGCCTTTCCCGAGTTCCAGTTGTCCAGCAAGAGCCGCCACGACGGCGCGCTGTTGTTGCAGTTGCAGGCCGCCGACGGCCGCTACGTGGCTCGCACCATACCCTCGCCGCAGCTCAGCGCGCCGCCGGAGACCGAGTGGCTGATCCGCAGCATCCGCCGGGAACTGGCCGTGCCGGGCATGGAAATGGCGATGGCGGCACGCTGAGTTTTTTCGCCGCGGGAACCGATGATGCGATAATTCCGCCTTTCCACACAGCTGACGGGAAGGCAATGAAGCGCGAGAAGGTTCGGGACAGGCAGGCGGCAGGGAAGATCTCGGCGACCCACATCATCGCCAATCCCACCCTGGCCAGGGAATGGATCGTGTTCTTCAAGAAGGACGGCGGGCGCAGCTATTTCCTGGTCGACGAGAGCGACGAGGTGATGTCGTTCCGCCGGCTCGACGACGCGGTCAAGGAGCTGCGCGGGCTGGGCATCAAGTTCGCGGAGATCCATCTCTAGGAGCGGCGTCGCGCGGTCGCCACTGGCCAGCCTTGCGCGCCCGCGCTTCTTCCTCGGCGAACCGGTACTGGCCGCGCGCCTCGGCCGTCTGGCCGCTGTCCGGCGCGTCGCGCCAGCTGGCCAGGCCAATGGTCAGCAGGGCCAGCCCGGCATCCAGGGTATGTCCGCAGGTGGGGCAGTCGGCCGGGGTGACCCAGGCCGCGCCGAGGATGCGGAAGCGCGCGTCGCGGCCTTGCTCGCGGATGGTCGCCGATTTGCCGAGCAGCATGTCTTCCAGGGCTTCCCGGGCGCGCCGACGCCAGGGCTCGGCGGCCGGTAGCTCGACGGCATTGAGCTGGATGCGCAGCGCCTTGTTCGCGCCGGGCAGGCGGCAGCCCAGGCTGGCGTCGTCGTGTATCGCCACCACCGTGCAGTCGAAGCGGCGCTCCCCGGCGTCGGCGGCGAACGCCAGGGCGGCGCAGAGCGGCAACAGGGCGAGGGTGCGGAAGATCATGGGCTACTCCGGCGGAGGTCAGCGTCGACGCGAGGATAGGTTGCTGCAGGTCGCCAGGTCCACCGGGCCGACATAGGGATTGCCCCAGCCCATCACGCAGCCGACCATGTGGTTGCGCTGGCGCTCCCAGGTCTGTGGCGGGTACTGCTTGTGCCAGGCGTTGTAGAGCTGGCGATCCTGCTTCGACAGGCGCAGGCCGTAGCGGTCGCTCATGTAGAAGTAGGTGCGGGCGATCATCCCGCGAATCTGCGGGCGTGGCATCGCCTTGCGCGCCTTGAAGTCCACCACCATCGGGCAGGCGCCGTATTGCTGGGGTTTCTGCGGCAGCCAGCCGAAGCCGAAGTTGCTGCGGTCGCCGTTGACCTCGCCGATGCTCGGCACCAGGTTGTGTAGGTCGGCTTCGGCGCGCTGGTAGGTGCTGTCGTGCCTCGCGCAGTTGCTCCGCCCGCCGTTCTGCCAGCAGCGCCGCTGGTGACCGATCACCCAGGCCGGGACGATGTGTTCCCACTCGATGCGCCGCGCGCGGTTGGCGTTCTTCCTCGGCTTGTAGCCGCAACTGGCGAGGTCGACACGATTTCCCGAGTAGCGACAGCCGCAGTAGAACTCCACGGATTGCCGGGCGTAGAGCTTCCAGCCGATTTTCTTCGCTTCGGAGAACGTGCGCGGGGCGTTGGCCTGGCCGGTGCTGGCGAGGAGGAGGGCGAAAAGGCCTACAAACAAACGGGAAAGCATGCGGCAACTTCCAAAAAAATCCGCATGTTACTGATTTTGCAGGAGATGCCAATCGTGGCCAGTCCATGGCCAGGCGAGGGGCGGACCTTCCCGTTTGCGCCGCGTCCATGCGATGGTTAGTATACGTTCCGTATATGTTTTGTAGTCGAGGTGTAGTGTGGGCCTGGTGAAGATTTCCGAGCAATTGCACGAAGAGGCGCGCATCGCCTGCAAGGCCATGTCGCGCTCGATCAATGCCCAGGCCGAGCACTGGATGCGCATCGGCATGCTGATCGAAGCCAATCCCGGCCTGACCTATGCGCAGGTGCTACGCCAATTGATGGACGAAGCGCGCGAAAGCGACCGCCGCGAGCAGGACGCGGCGAGGATCTCGGGATGATCAAGAGCGCGGAGGAAGTCCAGCGCATGAGCGTGGCCGGCGCGCTCACCGCGAAAGTCCTCGAAGCCCTCGACGAGGTGGTGCGGCCAGGCATCAGCACGGCAGAGATCGACCGCTTCTGCGAGCGCTACATCGTCGACACCCTCGCGGCGATTCCCGGCAGCAAGGGGCAGTACGGCTATCCGTTCACGGTGAACACCTCGGTCAACGAGGTGGTCTGCCATGGCTGGCCGTCGGCGCAGCAGATCCTCCGCGACGGCGATATCGTCAACGTCGACGTCACGGTGATCAAGGACGGCTATTTCGGCGACAGCAGCAAGATGTACCGGGTCGGCGCCATCGACCGCCAGGCGCAGAAGCTGCTCGACGTCACCCGCGAATGCCTGTACCGGGCGATCCGCGTGGTGCGCCCGGACGCCACCCTCGGCGATATCGGGCATGCCATCCAGAGTCACGCCGAAGCCAACGGTTATTCGGTGGTCCGCGAATACTGCGGGCATGGCATCGGCCGCAAGATGCACGAGGCGCCGCAGGTCCTGCACTTCGGTCGCGCTGGCGCGGGTGCGCGGCTGAAGGCCGGGATGACCTTCACCATCGAACCGATGATCAACCAGGGCGGCCACGCGGTGAAGCTGCACAAGGACGGCTGGACCGTGACCACCCGCGACCGCCGCCTGTCGGCCCAGTACGAGCACACCGTGCTGGTCACCGAGCGGGGTTGCCGGGTCCTGACCCTGCGCGAAGAGGAGCGCGAGACGCTGGCCGACCTGGCTGGCTGATCGACGCCCGGCCTGGTTACACTGCGACGACTTTTCCGAAGGGAGGCTGGCGGGTGTCCGGCAGGCGTTTTGGCGAGTTCGAACTGCGCGCCACCTGGTTGCGCGAGGACAGCGGCTATCTGGCCGAGATCGAGATAACCAGCATCGACGACGGACGCACCGAATGGCTGGTGCTGCCGGGCCAGCCGCCGTGCGAGAGTCCGGCGGCCGCGCTGTCGCTGGCGGAAGCGGCGCTGTACCGGGTGCGCGGCTTCGATGCACGGGGCCGGCCGCTGTTTTCCGACTGAGCCAGCTGGCAAATCGCATGGTGCATTTCGCACGACCTTGCAGTTTGCACGGGCCGCTTCGCTGAGTATTTTCACAAGTTATTGATTTTAAATGGTTTTAATTTTCCATGTGGTTGGCATGAAAGCTGCCACCTTTCCCCGTGTTGCGGCTGCGCTGAAGTTCGCGGTCGGTTTTCATGCAAGAGGGGATAAACGATCATGGAAAAGTCCATCAAGATGCTGTTCGATGCCTTCCAGGCCACCTTTGCCGTATCCACCCAGATGCGTCCGGACGGCGGCGCCCTGCTGACCCTGCGCAACGGCGAAGAGATCGTGACCCGTCGCGTGGTGTCCGCCGCCCAGTTGGCCGACGAGAAGCGCATGTACTGGTTCATCAACGCCGTGCGCCGCGACCTGGCCCTGGAGGCGGGGAGCCTGCCGGTGGATGTGGTCGGCACCCTGCGTCGTCTGCAGGAGCGCGGCCTGCCGAGCTACATGGCGGGCTGAACGGTTCGTCCGGAATCCTGGCGGAGACCTCCGGCAGGGCGGGCGAGAGTGCTAGAGTGAAGCTTCGAGGGGGCTGGGCGAGGATCGACCGGCCCCGCTCGTGTCGGAAGGGAAGGCCAGGGCTGGCCTGCCCGTTCGGCGCTTCGGCAGGCTGGCGCAGAACGATGCAAGGTCGTTCGGGTCAGCATCAGGGATGAAATGACTGACAGGAGTCGGGATGCTGCGTTACGTCGTGGGTTTTCTCGCGTTCACCGTGCTGGCGGCCTATCTGTTGCTGGGGGTTTCCCAGCACGCCTTCCTGCCGTGACCGGTCGGCATGGCGGCTTCAGCTGCGTTGCGGAAGAGGCTGTGGCGGCCGTGCGGGATGCCGGTTTTCGGCTTGCCGTGCCTTGCGTTGCAGGCGTGCGCGCCGACGCGGCACGCGCAGGAAGGCCCACAGGGTGACGCCGGCGAGGCCCAGCCAGGCGACGATCAGCAATGTGACGAAGGATTCGGGAGTCATGGTTCGTCCTCCTCTTACCCAAGGATAGACCCTGCGGAAAGGGGAATTACTGCAATCGGTCTTCGACCATGGTCTGAAACGCGGTCACTCGGGGCCGGCGCCGACCAGAGCCAGGCAGCCGGTCAGGCTGGTCAGCAGGGGCAGGGCGAGCAGGAAGGCCAGCCAGATGGCCTCCATGCGCAACAGCGTGGCGCCGAGGAACAGCGCGACCAGGAGGATGGTCATGAGCAAGGCGGTCCAGCCGAAGTACATGGCGAAGTTGTCGATGCCCAGGCCGATGCCCCAGCCCAGCAGCAGGGCCCATACCCCGGCCAGCGCCAGGCCGAGAGCCAGCATGCTCGCCAGGGTCCGGGCGGACGGGGCATGCAGCGGGTGGTTGCGGAATAGCTCGTAGAAGATCGGCGTATTCATCGGCGTCACCTCCGCAGGGGAACTTCCAGCCTAGCCCAGCGGGCGAGACGGCCCTAGACCTATTTGTCATTACGGGGCGTGACCTCAGGCCGCTAACATCCATCTTTTCCAGGCGATGCCGTGCATCGGGCTGCGGGCCCGATCACCGTTCGTCGCGCTGAGTCGAAAAAGAAACCGAAAGGGTTGCGTGCATGAGTGGCGAACTCGCCTCGTTCGAGGTGGATGGGTATCAACTGGTCTATCAGGACCTGGGCGAGGGCACGCCGGTGCTACTGGTCCACGGTTCGCTCTGCGACTACCGCTACTGGCAATGGCAGTTGCGCAGCCTCGGCGAGCGCCACCGGCTGATCGTGCCGAGCCTGCGTCACTACTACCCCGAGCGCTGGGACGGGCAGGGTGCGGACTTCACCAGCGCCCGCCACGTCGCCGACCTGCTGGCGCTGGTCGAGCGGCTCGGCGAGCCGGTACACCTGCTCGGCCATTCCCGTGGCGGCAACCTGGCGTTGCGCCTGGCGCTGGCCGCTCCGGACGCCCTGCGTTCGCTGAGCCTGGCCGATCCCGGCGGCGACTATGCCGCCGAGGTCTACGCCCACGCCGGCCTGCCTGCCCCCGAGGAGCCATTGGAACGCAACCAGTTCCGGCGCCAGGCGCTCGAATTGATCCGTGGCGGCGAGGCGGAACGGGGACTGGAACTGTTCGTCGATACGGTGAGCGGCGCCGGGGTATGGAAACGCTCGTCGGCGACGTTCCGCCGAATGACCCTGGACAACGCCATGACCCTGGTCGGGCAGGTGGCCGACCAGCCGCCGGCGCTGTCGCTGTCGGAACTGCGCTCGATCGACCTGCCGAGCCTGATCCTCAACGGCGAACGCAGTCCGCAACCGTTCCCGGCCACCGCCGAGGCGCTGGCGGCGGCCCTGCCGCGCGCCAAGCTGCAACGCATCCAGGGTGCGTCCCATGGCCTCAATGCCACCCGTCCGGCGGCTTTCAACCGGTCGGTACTGGAGTTCCTGGCGCGCGTCGATGGCGTTGCGCCGGACGTGGAAACGTCCTGAAGCGAGGCCGGGCGAACTGACCGCTCGTCAGCTCGCCGCGGATGCTTTACCATGGGCGCTTCGCGCCGGATCAGCTCCGGCGTTTTTCGTCAGTAGCCATTCCCAGTGATCTCCGTCCGCGCGCTTCGGCGCAGGGGTGCCGCAAGGCGCCTGCCACTGTGAGGCAGGCCGGCCCGGCGGGCGACGCTTACTGGCACATCCCAACCCACGTGGCCTTTGGTAGGGGTCACCACTAGGAGAGGAGGCGCCATGCCCATCATTACTCTTCCCGACGGCAGTCAACGTTCCTTCGATCACCCGGTCTCCGTGGCCGAGGTGGCCCAATCCATCGGCGCAGGCCTGGCCAAGGCGACCCTCGCCGGCAAGGTCGACGGCCGCCTGGTCGACGCCTGCGACACCATCGATCGCGACGCGACCCTGCAGATCATCACGCCCAAGGACGAGGAAGGACTGGAGATCATCCGCCACTCCTGCGCCCACCTGGTCGGCCATGCGGTCAAGCAGCTCTATCCGACCGCGAAGATGGTCATCGGCCCGGTGATCGAGGAAGGCTTCTACTACGACATCTTCTTCGAGCGCCCCTTCACCCCCGAGGACATGGCGGCGATCCAGCAGCGCATGCGCGAGCTGATCGACAAGGACTACGACGTGATCAAGAAGATGACCCCGCGCGCCGAGGTCATCGAGCTGTTCAAATCCCGTGGCGAAGACTACAAGCTGCGCCTGATCGACGACATGCCGGACGAGAAGGCCATGGGCCTGTACTTCCATGAGGAGTACGTGGACATGTGCCGCGGCCCGCACGTGCCGAACACCCGCTTCCTCAAGGCGTTCCAGCTGACCAAGATTTCCGGCGCCTACTGGCGCGGCGACTCGAAGAACGAGCAGTTGCAACGCATCTACGGCACCGCCTGGGCCGACAAGAAGCAACTGGCGGCCTACATCCAGCGCATCGAAGAGGCCGAGAAGCGCGACCATCGCCGCATCGGCAAGCAGCTCGACCTGTTCCACCTGCAGGAAGAAGCGCCGGGCATGGTGTTCTGGCACCCGAATGGCTGGAGCGTCTACCAGGTGCTCGAGCAGTACATGCGCAAGGTCCAGCGCGACCATGGCTATGTCGAAGTGCGTACCCCGCAGGTGGTCGACCGCATCCTCTGGGAGCGTTCGGGCCACTGGTCGAACTACGCCGAGAACATGTTCACCACCTCCTCGGAAAGCCGCGACTACGCGGTCAAGCCGATGAACTGCCCGTGCCACGTGCAGATCTTCAACCAGGGCCTGAAGTCCTATCGCGACCTGCCGCTGCGCCTCGCCGAGTTCGGCGCCTGCCACCGCAACGAGCCGTCCGGCGCGCTGCACGGGATCATGCGTGTACGCGGCTTTACCCAGGACGACGCGCATATCTTCTGCACCGAAGAGCAGGTGAAGAAGGAAGCGGCCGATTTCATCAAGCTGACCTTGCAGGTCTACCGCGACTTCGGTTTCACCGACATCGCCATGAAGCTGTCGACCCGTCCGGCCAAGCGCGTCGGTTCCGACGAGCTGTGGGATCGCGCCGAAGGCGCGCTGGCCGATGCGCTGAACGAATCCGGCCTGGCCTGGGAATACCAGCCGGGCGAGGGCGCGTTCTATGGGCCAAAGATCGAGTTCACCCTGAAGGACTGCCTCGGCCGTAACTGGCAGTGCGGCACCCTGCAGTACGACCCGAACCTGCCGGAGCGCCTGGACGCCAGCTACATCGCCGAGGACAACAACCGTAAGCGCCCGGTGATGCTGCACCGTGCGATCCTCGGGTCCTTCGAGCGCTTCATCGGCATGCTCATCGAGCACTACGCCGGAGCCTTCCCGGCCTGGCTGGCGCCGACCCAGGCAGTGGTGATGAACATCACCGACAAGCAGGCCGATTTCGCCGCCGAGGTGGTGCGGATCCTCGGGGAAAGCGGATTCCGTGCCAAGTCCGACTTGAGAAACGAGAAGATCGGCTTTAAAATCCGCGAGCATACTTTGCTCAAGGTTCCCTATCTCTTGGTTATTGGAGATCGGGAAGTTGAATCGAAGGCCGTCGCGGTGCGTACGCGCGAAGGGGAAGACCTGGGCTCCATGCCCGTCACCCAGTTCGCTGAGCTGTTGGCACAGGCGGTTTCCCGGCGTGGTCGCCAAGACTCGGAGTAATCATTATTAAGCGTGAAATGAGACAGGATAAGCGAGCTCAACCGAAACCCCCGATCAACGAGAACATCTCGGCTCGTGAGGTACGGTTGATTGGAGCTGATGGCCAGCAGGTTGGTGTTGTTTCGATCGATGAGGCGATCCGCCTAGCCGAAGAGGCGAAGCTGGACCTGGTTGAGATTTCGGCCGACGCGGTGCCTCCTGTCTGCCGCATCATGGACTACGGCAAGCACCTGTTCGAGAAGAAGAAGCAGGCTGCGGTCGCCAAGAAGAACCAGAAGCAGGCGCAGGTCAAAGAAATCAAGTTTCGTCCAGGGACGGAAGAAGGGGATTACCAGGTAAAACTACGCAACCTGGTACGTTTCCTTAGTGAAGGGGACAAGGCCAAGGTATCCCTGCGATTCCGCGGCCGTGAGATGGCTCACCAGGAGCTGGGGATGGAGCTGTTGAAGCGGGTCGAAGCCGACCTCGTGGAGTACGGCACCGTCGAGCAGCATCCTAAGCTGGAAGGACGCCAGCTGATGATGGTCATCGCTCCCAAGAAGAAAAAGTAACCACCAGGGCACTGGCAGGCCTTGCGGTTATGCGTAATCACTCAATGCGGAGTATCCGAACATGCCAAAGATGAAGACCAAAAGTGGCGCGGCCAAGCGCTTCAAGAAGACTGCTGGTGGCCTCAAGCACAAGCACGCCTTCAAGAGCCACATCCTGACCAAGATGACCACCAAGCGTAAGCGTCAACTGCGCGGCACCTCGATGCTGAACAAGTCTGACGTTGCGCGCGTAGAACGCTCCCTGCGTCTGCGCTGATTATTAAGGTAGAGGATTAATTCATGGCTCGTGTTAAGCGTGGCGTTATCGCCCGTCGTCGTCACAAGAAAATTCTGAAGCTCGCCAAGGGCTACTACGGTGCACGCTCGCGCGTGTTCCGCGTTGCCAAGCAGGCGGTGATCAAGGCTGGCCAATACGCCTACCGTGACCGTCGTCAGCGCAAGCGTCAGTTCCGCGCACTGTGGATCGCCCGTATCAACGCTGGTGCTCGTCAGAACGGTCTGTCCTACAGCCGTCTGATCGCCGGCCTGAAAAAGGCGGCCATCGAGATCGACCGTAAGGTCCTGGCCGATCTGGCAGTGAACGAAAAAGCGGCGTTTACCGCGATTGTCGAGAAAGCGAAGGCAAGCTTGGCTTAAGCCCTACGACAATCACCGGACTTCGGTCCGGACGTAACGTCACCGATAGGGGAAGAGCCTTACCGCTCTTCCCCTATTTTGTATCTGGAGTCCATACATGGAAAACCTGGATGCGCTGGTCTCTCAAGCATTGGAGGCTGTGCGACACACCGAAGACGTCAATGCCCTGGAGCAGATCCGGGTTCACTACCTCGGCAAGAAAGGCGAACTGACCCAGGTGATGAAGACCCTGGGCGACCTGCCGGCCGAAGAGCGGCCGAAGGTCGGCGCGCTGATCAACGTGGCCAAGGAAAAGGTCCAGGATGCTCTGAACGCGCGTAAGACCGAGCTGGAAGGGGCCGCGCTGGCCGCCCGGCTGGCCGCGGAGCGCATCGATGTCACCCTGCCTGGTCGTGGCCAGCTGAGCGGCGGCCTGCATCCGGTCACCCGCACGCTGGAGCGCATCGAGCAGTGCTTCAGCCGCATCGGCTACGAAGTCGCCGAAGGCCCGGAAGTCGAAGACGACTACCACAACTTCGAAGCGCTCAATATTCCGGGCCACCACCCGGCGCGTGCCATGCACGATACTTTCTATTTCAATGCGAACATGCTGCTGCGTACCCACACCTCACCGGTGCAGGTGCGGACCATGGAGTCTCAGCAGCCGCCGATCCGCATTGTCTGCCCGGGGCGCGTCTACCGCTGCGACTCCGACCTGACCCACTCGCCGATGTTCCACCAGGTGGAAGGCCTGCTGGTGGACGAGGGCGTCAGCTTCGCCGACCTCAAGGGCACCATCGAGGAATTCCTCCGCGCCTTCTTCGAGAAGCAGCTCGAAGTGCGCTTCCGTCCGTCCTTCTTCCCCTTCACCGAGCCGTCGGCCGAAGTGGACATCCAGTGCGTGATCTGCAGCGGCAACGGCTGCCGCGTGTGCAAGCAGACCGGCTGGCTGGAAGTCATGGGTTGCGGCATGGTGCACCCGAACGTGCTGCGCATGTCCAACATCGATCCCGAGAAATTCCAGGGCTTCGCCTTCGGCATGGGCGCCGAGCGCCTGGCCATGCTGCGCTACGGGGTGAACGACCTGCGTCTGTTCTTCGATAGCGATCTGCGCTTCCTCGGACAATTCCGCTAGGCCAGAACGCAACCGGATTCCTTAGGAGAACAGGATGAAATTCAGTGAAAAGTGGCTGCGGAGCTGGGCAAATCCGCAGGTTTCCCATGACGAGCTGGTCGCTCGCCTGTCCATGGTCGGCCTCGAGGTCGACGCCGACCTGCCGGTCGCCGGCGCCTTCAGCGGCGTGGTGGTCGGCGAGGTGCTCTCGACCGAACAGCATCCGGACGCCGACAAGCTGCGCGTCTGCCAGGTCAGCAACGGCAGCGAGACCTTCCAGGTCGTCTGCGGCGCGCCCAACGTGCGCGCGGGCCTGAAGATTCCCTTCGCCATGATCGGCGCCGAACTGCCGGGCGACTTCAAGATCAAGAAAGCCAAGCTGCGTGGCGTCGAGTCCTTCGGCATGCTCTGCTCGGCCAAGGAATTGCAGATCAGCGAAGAGAACGCCGGTCTGCTCGAGCTGCCGGCTGACGCGCCGGTCGGCCAGGACGTCCGCACCTACCTGGAGCTGGACGACTACACCATCGAGGTCGGCCTGACCCCGAACCGCGGTGACTGCCTGTCGCTCGCCGGCCTGGCCCGCGAAGTCAGCGCCATCTACGACGTACCGCTGGCGCCGGTGGCGGTGGATGCGGTCGCCGCGCAGCACGACGAGACCCGTCCGGTCGAACTCGCCGCGCCGGCCGCCTGCCCGCGTTATCTCGGCCGGGTGATCCGCAACGTCGACCTGAGCCGGCCGACCCCGTTGTGGATGGTCGAGCGCCTGCGCCGTTCCGACATCCGCAGCATCGACCCGGTGGTCGACGTCACCAACTACGTGATGATCGAACTGGGCCAGCCGATGCATGCCTTCGACCTTGCCGAGATCAACGGCGGCGTGCGCGTGCGCATGGCCGAGGACGGCGAGAAGCTGGTCCTGCTCGACGGCCAGGAAATCACCCTGCGTGCCGACACCCTGGTGATCGCCGACCACCAGCGCGCCCTGGCCATCGCCGGGGTGATGGGTGGTGAGCACAGCGGCGTCAGCGACAGCACCCGCGACCTGTTCCTCGAAGCCGCGTTCTTCGACACCATCGCCCTGGCCGGCAAGGCTCGCTCCTATGGCCTGCACACCGACTCCTCGCACCGCTTCGAGCGCGGCGTCGACAGCCAGCTGGCGCGCAAGGCCATGGAGCGCGCGACGCGCCTGATCCTCGACATCGTCGGCGGTGAACCGGGGCCGATCGTCGAGCAGGCCAGCGAAGCGCACCTGCCGAAGGTCGCGCCGATCACACTGCGCGCCGAGCGCGTGACCCAGATGCTCGGCATGCCGCTGGACGCCGCCGAGATCGTGCGCCTGCTGCAAGCCCTGGAGCTGACGGTGGTAGCCGACGGGGAAGGGCAGTGGTCGGTCGGCGTACCGAGCCATCGCTTCGACATTTCCCTGGAAGTCGACCTGATCGAGGAACTGGCCCGTCTCTACGGCTACAACCGCCTGCCGGTGCGCTACCCGCAGGCGCGCCTGGCGCCGAACAACAAGCCGGAAGCGCGCGCCGCGCTGCCGCTGCTGCGGCGCCTGCTGGTCGCCCGCGGCTACCAGGAAGCGATCACCTTCAGCTTCATCGATCCGGTCCTGTTCGAACTGTTCGATCCGGGCACCCAGCCGCTGACCCTGGCCAACCCGATCTCCGCCGACATGGCGGCGATGCGTTCCAGCCTCTGGCCGGGCCTGGTCAAGGCGCTGCAGCACAACCTCAACCGCCAGCAGTCGCGGGTCCGCCTGTTCGAAAGCGGCCTGCGCTTCGTCGGTCAACTGGAAGGCCTGAAGCAGGAAGCCATGTTCGCCGGCGCCATCTGCGGCAAGCGCCTGCCGGAAGGCTGGGCCAACGGCCGTGACGGCGTGGACTTCTTCGACGCCAAGGCCGATGTCGAGGCAGTGCTGGCCAGTGCCGGTGCCCTCGGCGACTTCAGCTTCGTGCCCGGCGAGCACCCGGCGCTGCACCCGGGGCAGACCGCGCGCATCGAGCGGGACGGGCGGCTGGTCGGCTACCTGGGCGCGCTGCATCCGGAACTGGCGAAGAAACTCGACCTCGAGCAGCCGGTGTTCCTCTTCGAGCTGCTGTTGGCCGAAGTGGTCGACGGTCACCTGCCGAAGTTCCGCGAGCTGTCGCGCTTCCCCGAAGTGCGTCGCGACCTGGCGCTGCTGGTGGACCAGGACGTGCCGGCACAAGACATCCTGACACAAATCCGTGCGGCGGCCGGCGAATGGCTGACGGACCTCAGGCTGTTTGATGTGTATCACGGTAAAGGCATTGATCCGCATAGAAAAAGCCTTGCCGTCGGCTTGACCTGGCAGCATCCATCGCGCACTCTTAATGACGATGAAGTCAATAGCACGACGCAGAACATCGTCACGTCGTTGGAAGAAAGGTTCAATGCCACGTTAAGGAAATAGCGTATGGGGGCTCTGACGAAAGCTGAAATTGCGGAACGTCTGTACGAAGAGCTGGGCCTGAACAAACGGGAAGCCAAGGAGTTGGTGGAGCTGTTCTTCGAAGAGATCCGCCAGGCGCTGGAGCATAACGAGCAGGTCAAGCTGTCCGGTTTCGGCAACTTCGACCTGCGCGACAAGCGCCAGCGCCCCGGACGCAACCCGAAGACCGGCGAAGAAATCCCGATCACGGCCCGCCGCGTTGTCACCTTTCGTCCAGGGCAGAAACTGAAGGCCAGGGTTGAGGCATATGCTGGAACCAAGTCATAACGACGAGCTGCCACCGATTCCCGGCAAGCGCTACTTCACCATCGGCGAAGTCAGCGACTTGTGCGCGGTCAAGCCCCACGTGCTGCGCTACTGGGAGCAGGAGTTCCCGCAGCTCAACCCGGTGAAGCGCCGCGGAAATCGCCGCTATTATCAGCGCCAGGACGTGCTGATGATCCGCCAGATCCGCGCGCTCCTCTACGACCAGGGCTTCACCATCGGCGGGGCGCGCCAGCGCCTCTCCGGCGACGAGGCCAAGGACGACGTCACCCAGTACAAGCAGCTCATCCGCCAGATGATCGCCGAGCTGGAGGAAGTCCTGCTGGTCCTGAAGAAGTGACGGAAGCAAAAAAAACTTCCACTTATCAGAAGCTTAGTATATAGTGCGGCTCACTTCGGAAGCACAGCCACTGAGCTCGGAAGTACAGTCGGGGCGTAGCGCAGCCTGGTAGCGCACTTGCATGGGGTGCAAGGGGTCGAGTGTTCGAATCACTCCGTCCCGACCAAAAATCCCTAGAAAATCCAGTCACTTAGCGGTGACTGGATTTTTTTATGCCTGATGCTTTTGTGGTACATCTGAATTTTGCCCCACTTTTTGCCCCACCCGAGATTTTGGAGTGCTATCAGCCTTCTTTTGATGGTGAGTTGGCACCTTCAAGCATTGGCTGGGGGCGATGCATTTGCCGACTGGCTCAGGTGGCGAGGCCATGGAGGTAATCGGATTGCTGTGCAGACAGGCAGCAACACTCCGCTCTTTGGCAGAGCGAGTGTATCTTTCCATTCTCCGCTCTTCGCGACATGCAGACATCGCTCAGAAGCGGCCGCTCGGATGTGTCTACGAAACTAGGGTCGATTCAGATTTTCCCAGCTCTCAACCGGAAATGGCGTGAATCGAATGGCGCTATCTGCAGACCCTTGAGCGGCTGGTGGGGTACTCTCGCCAGGAAGTCCGTTTTACTTTCATCTAAGGAGGGGGTATGGCTCAGCAAGCTCAAGCTGTCAGAGGTAGTCAAAAACTGATTCGGGGTCTGAAGGAGCAGCTTGATCTATCTGCAGTGAATCGTGCGGAAGCGGCCAACGAGATTACCGCCAACCAAGCGTTGAGGTTGCGCAAATGGATAAACGCAGTATTGGATGTCCGAGAAAACCCCGTCACCACTTCGCTCGTACAGGATGCACATGGGCAGTTTATCGGCGAGGTGACTCAACTCGCTGATGGAAAACAGTGGCTTGCCCAGGGGTATGGGAAGACCTGGCCTACAGGAGAAGCTTTTGATGATGTGCAGCAAGCGATTGCCTATGTGCGAGGGATCGCAGCGGCTCAGTAAGCAGGTATTATCACCAGTGCTGTGATGACGCTTGAGTTCATCGTAAGACCGCTGCTAACATTCGAGGGCGCCCCGGCAGGCGTATGACACCCGTCTTTAAAGCTGGTAACGGCACTGCCTTGCTAAACGACCGACCGTGAATTCAATCGGTCTGTTGTAGCGGAGACGGGTGACGCTGCGTGATAGGCCGGGAGACGTTCATGGTTACCCTCGCTACTCCTCCGTCCACTATCGACGGTATCAAGCGCCTGGCAAAGGCCATCAAGCGCGAACTTGGTATTACCCACTACGAAGCTCTCGAAGTAGCCGCCCACAAGGCAGGCTTCCAGAACTTCCTGCACGCTAAACGCGCAATTGCCAAGACTGCCCATCAAAGTCATACCGCCTATGTGACTGTGTACTGGCGTGATCTCGGATCTGGCGTAGCTTCCGCCGGGCGATACACCGTAGAGGTTCGCCTCAAGCACCCCCTTCCCGAGCTGCTTGCTGGCGGTCCACGGGTCGGTGGCCCTTACCTGAGAAAGTTTAAGCTCGAGGCACCCGATCACCTCGAAATGCGTACGGATGCACCCAGCCAGATCAGTGCAATGCAGTACCTGGATCAAGCCAGTGCTGCTCTGCTCTTCATGAGCGCCACTGGCCTTGTGAGAGTGTTCCGGCGAGAAAACGTCGAGGCTATGAATGGGTTGGAAAAGGTGCCCAAGGCCGATCACATGACTGGCTGGGAGGATCCCAAAACCGGTGATTGGTTACTGCTGGATGAGCCCTACATTTCGCCGATCGACGGGTTCAGGAAGGACTGGCTGCAGGCACACGGACTGTATCAAGTGGCGCCAAGTTGGCCGGGACTCTACTACCCCGGCCTAGCAGTGCCATACCTGATTTCACCTAGTCAGGATCTGCTCGCAAAGGTACAAGCCCAGGTCGAAGAAATTCCTGATAGCTTTTATCCCAAGGGCATGCCTCAGGAAATGCCTTACGACTCTAAGTTTATTAGCCCAGCCCGCGTCGCCTCCGGAAAGCCTTGGAGATCTCGCGAAATGCCAGTTACCGGCGTTAGAAATGGCGCGATAGCGTATGGCGGCGCACCCGGCGTTCGCTCTAGATGGCGCCCGGCGCGGAGCGTACCACTGGAGATGCACACAACTATTGGGCCTATCCTGCATAAGCTCTGCAACAGTTCTTCTCGTGCCGCTGGCATTACATCAAGGATTTACGAGAAGTTGAATCAAGTGCGATCGCGCCTCGAGGATTGGGCTTACATGGAGCATCCCGAAGGCATTACGGCAGAGGTCGACGCCAAGCTCTACTACGGACCAGCAGTTGATGGCTATAGCACTCCGCAAGACAGCCTCAAGGCCATAGAGACTGTCCGAGATCTGCTCCTTAAGGGGTATGGGGAGTGCAAGCCAAGAGCTCAGATGCTGGCCAAGGTTGAGTCTGCTGTCGCGGACCTTCAGAAAAAGGTAACCCATTAAGCGGTAGTTGCTCCGGCGTGGCCTGCCTTACTCTACGGGGAGGCCATTGTCGGCGCTGTAGATGCTTACCAAAGCTAACGGGGTAGGTTGGCTACATGCTGTTGAGCTGCGCTTTGGCCTGAATCTTTTTTGCGGATTCGGCGGCATTCTGATGACGAGAGGTGAAGTTTTCCTCATCCGTCAGGCGCGACTTCGCGCAAACCGGTGTACTCAGGATCTGCGTGAGTAAGCTGCCGAAAGGCTCCTGCCGCTGCGAGGTCAATTGCCCCATCTAAGTGCTGCGTGATGGCATAATGAAATTGCATTTTATCTAGGGACCGGACATGCCTCCTATACACCCTGATCATCCGCCATACATTCCCATCATCAAATGGCAGAACGCCGAGACAAAAGTCCTAGAAGCGATCGAGGATGATCCTGGTCTTGTGGATCGTGTTTGGCCCTGCATTGAGGTTCGCGGGGTAACCCATCACGATCTTCTGATGTCTGAGGTGTATCACTCCTGGAAGGGCACAGTTCTTGTGGATTACTCTGACCCAACCGGTCGGTTGAGCCTGCATCGGATGCCGGTATTTGAATCGTTTCTCTCGGTAGCTGGAAACAAGAACTACCCAATCATTCCTGTCATTGACTCCCGCGATGCCGCTCAGCTGAGCAGCAAAATGCAGCAGCTGCTGGCTACGTTCACATCTGTCGTCGTGCGCCTACGGCTTGATGGCCTACGTGTTACTCAAGCGCAATTCGACAGCACAGTAGAGGCTTGCAAGAACCTTCTACTCCTGGGGGGGAGTCCACGGCTAATGGTCGATTTGGGAGAGTGCCCGTCCACACGGTTGCCCCGGGAGTTGGAGGCTTTCGCAGCGGCACTTCGCGGTCTGAAGGAGCTAGGGTTTGTGACAGTTCACGTGGCCTCTGGAGCTTACCCAGAGAGCCTGGTCGACGTTACAGCCATGGCCGAGTGCGAGAGGCACGACTGGACTCTCTGGAAGGAGCTCAACGCCATGGCCCCGGAACTGCTGTTGGGATACTCCGATTACGGTATCTTGTCGCCGAAATGGACCGAAGAGATTCTGAAGAAAATTGCGAAGAAAGTGGTGCTTCGGTACACGCGCGACAAGGACTGGCTGATCCTAAAGGCGGCGGGTAAGAAGAAGGAAGACTCGATCAACCTGTCAGTCATTTTGGTAACGACTTACGCTGCAGACTTCCGGGGAGCTGATTTCTCTCTAGGAGATAGGCAAATGGCTATTCGAGCGGACAGCAAGGTGCCCTATCGAGAGAAGAAAGCCGGGCCTTTAGCCCACATCGTGGAGGCCTGGATTCACCACATTGCCTACGTGCTTAAGAAGCAGTACTGAAGAGATCCAGGGGCCCTTCTTCCACTGGAGCCTCACCCCGTTTCAAGAGGCAGCTTCGCACGGTGTGCCTCAGCTCATCGAGCGTCAGTAGCTCAGCGAGGCGTTCCTGCAGCATGTACAGGCTTTTGCTACGCCAGCCTCGCGCAATTCCCAGGCTTCCAAGTACCGATAGACACTCTTCTCGACGAAGCACGGTGGCTAGAACATCTGGCTCTTGGCCTTTGTTTGGCTTGGCAACTCGCACTTGCTTGAACCCGGCATGCTCATGCTCAGGAACCAGCAAAATGCCCCACCAATTGGGGAGAATCGGCAATGCTTTCTTGAGATGCCGCTCAGTCGTCACGAGTGTCACGTGGTCGAAGACGCGAGCATAGCGTGACCCTTGTCCGAGTAATCGCTTGAGCGAGTCTCCCTCGCTCTTGATCTCGTAGCAGTGAAGGTCATACGCGTCGACGATATCTGCCCTGACCTCGCCTCCATTGAGCTGTAGCTCCTCAAGGAGCATGTTCGGCACGCCGCCGCGAACACAGTCCAGATGGTGTGCTAACGCTCGTTTGATTTCTGCCTCACGCATCGTCCATGTCCTAATAGATAAAAGCCCCCGTCGGACAGCCGCGTAGTCTAACGCATGGGGCTGATGGCCGTCTGATCATTTGTCGCATTTTAATCTATGCGAATATGCTACATTTTAGCAGATGATTAGCATAAAGACTCCCCAGCAGCTGCAACATGAACTCCGTCAGTTTTTTGAGCGCGGAGGTCATGTGTCTAGCTCAAGTATTGCAAGGCTTACACGGATGCCGCAGTCGCAGATCTATCGGAATCTTTTTGGCCGCCCGAAGCGCGTCAGCGCTACTCTAAGAGACCTATGCAGATATGCATCTATATCTCTCGAGTGTGAGCAGCCTGATCCTCGCTCCTCGGCTATTTTGATGGACGCATTAGGGGCAGTTTGGGATGGTTCAGAGCTGCACGCCAGGCGCCTCGCTGAGCTCCTAATTGCCCATCGGAAGGCGTGTCTGTGACAATGAGCGATGACGTAGAGGTAGGTGAAGCCATGGAAGACGCTTCGATCCCAGTGACAGTCAAATCTGCTTTCGACAGCCTGAAAGCAGCGGGATACCCGCGGACCTACGTCGAGAAGCTCTTGCCCGACTGGTGGGACAACAGTCTTTTCAAAACCACCGCCGGCGCCCTGCAGTTCGCGTTGATCCTGAAGCAGCGCCTGGGTCTTGAAGCAAGCTTTGGCCAGGATGGCCACCTGCAGCTTCAACCGGACTCCCGCCACATCAGATTCAAGCGACGCTCAGATACCAAAGACTCGGAGCTTGCCGTTGCGGCCAGCCTCGGTACGGCCATCGCGAAGCTGGCAATGTTCTGCACCCTAAAGCCTTACGTCCCGCTGGCAGATGATATCCCCACCTTGCGCCGAGAGATCCTCGCCAGCACCGGAGCTTCCCATGTCAATTTTGACGGGCTGCTCAATCTCTGCTGGGATCACGGAGTTCCCGTGCTCTATCTCAAGGAGCTGCCGAGAGCGACTAAGCGAATTACAGGCATGGCCTTGAGCATCAGCGGGCGACCCGCAATTGTCCTGGGCTTCGCAAGCCCCCAGCATTCGAGGCAGCTATTCGTGCTCGCACACGAGCTTGGGCACATTCTTCGCGGGCATCTGGGTGAGGATGGCGTGCTGATCGATGAGGACATCGCTGAGATCGCAGACACCCTCATTGATATGAAGACCCAGCGCAAAGACACCGAGGAACGCGAAGCAGATACCTTCGCCCTAGCTCTTATCAGAAATGAGTACCTCAATCCTTTGGCGGCAATGGGCCGGCTGAACTCACCAACCGCTTTGGCGGCGAGAGCTGCTGTGCTTGGCAAAGAGTTGGGCATCGAGGCTGGCCATCTGATCCTCTCGTATGCCAAAGAGCACAACGAGTGGGCTCGGGCAAATCAAGCGCTGGAGTACAGCCCGTCCCAGAAAAGTGCCATCGACGTGATCGGAATGCACTTTCGAAAAGGAGTGGAGTTAGAGGCCTTGAGCCAAGAGAACCAGGAGTACCTCCTGTCAGTCCAGGGATTCGGAGAGTGACGCGCCTTGTACCTCCTCGACAGTGACGTTGCACGCAAGCTCTGCCAGTACCAGCTCGTCCACGAACTGGCTCGTGCCCTAAAGTGCCCCCTGGCTGGGTTTGCGGTGCTGCCGCAGCTTGCGTTTCAGCTGAGGCTTAGGGATCCCCATGCCGCACTGAAAAAGCTCGGCTCCGTAGAGGCCGTTACGCTGGCCACAGAGTTGGTGAGCCTTGCAAATGTTGTGGAGCTGAAGGTCGAGCAATCTAACTACGCGTTAAACATTGAGCGACCGGACATCGATTCCGGCGAGGCAGTCCTATTCGCCGCGCTTCACCAGAGTGATCAGGACAGTTTGCTCAGTGGGGACAAAAGAGCCTTCGTAGCGTTATCTAAGATCAATGACGAGCTAGTCGCCGGCTGCATGTGGGCGCGCATGATCTGTCTAGAGGAGGCGATCATGATCATCCTGAAAGGGGAGTCCTTCGAGCTTGTATCCACAAAAATACGGGCGAGGACTGATGTAGATAGCGCATTGAGCTCGACCTTCGGACGATCTCAAGCCTTGGCACAAGAAGGCGTCATCGAGGCTCTATCGAGCTATGTCAGGGCCCTTGAGCGTGACACGGATGGCAAATGGGTGACTCTCTGCGTGAAACATCCCCACTGCTCTACGGGTGCTACAACCTAAGTCCTGGCTGTTATTTTGCTCCGAATCAGGTGAGTGATAGCTGCTAGCCAACAAGCTAAGAAAGACTGCCACCTGGCTTCAGATGCTGGCGAAGGAGGACAAGGGTAAGCGTCCGGCCAACACACCTCCCCGGTTCTTCCAGCTAGCGGCATGGTGTCCACCTGTTTTGGGTGGACACCATTTCAAGCCCCTAGTGGAGGATCTCCCGTGCCAGGCCAACGCCGCTCCTATCCAAAATCCTTCAAGGCCCAGGTCGTCGATGAGTGTATCCAGCCCGGCGCCTCGGTTGCCGGTGTGGCCTTGAGTCATGGCCTCAACGCTAATCTCGTGCACAAGTGGATTCGCCGCCAGCAGGCGCAGTTGCCCGCTGCATCTTCAAGTTTTATTCCGATTCCTCTCGTCCCGAGCCTGCCGGCTACTCTGAATGCGGCCGACATGGCCATCCAGATCGCCATCCCCCATCGGGCCGGCAAGCTGTCGGTGCAGTGGCCGGGCAACGACCCTGAAGGCTGCGCCCGCTTCCTGCGCGAGCTGCTGAGGTGATCCGCATCGAGCGCATCTGGCTCGCCACCGAGCCGCTGGACATGCGCGCCGGCACCGAAACAGCGTTGGCCCGGGTGGTGCAGGTGTTCGGTGCGGCACAGCCGCCCTGTGCCTACCTCTTCACCAACAAGCGCGCCAACCGGGTAAAGGTGCTGGTGCACGATGGCTTCGGCATCTGGCTGGCCGCTCGGAGGCTGAATAGGGGGCGCTTCGTCTGGTCGGGGAATTGGCAGGGACAGCAGTTGGAGCTCAGCCCCGAGCAGTTGCAGGCCCTGGTGGTCGGCCTGCCTTGGCAGCGTCTTGGGCCTGATGCCGAGATCAGGCTCCTGTAGCCGGGGTGCAATTAGGCCAATGGCCTATCGCCGAGGGGGGCCAGAAATCCTCACACTCGGCGCCATGGATTCTGCCGCTTTCGATCATCTGACGCCTGAGCAACTGCGCCAACTGGCCGCGCAGTTGAGTCAGCGCGTCGATCATCTGGAAACGCTCAACCAGCGCTGAACCACGAACTCGCCGTGCTGCGACGCCACCGCTTCGCCCGTCGTAGCGAGCAGCTCAATGCCGACCAGCTCAACCTGCTGGAAGAGATGATCGATGCCGACATCGCCACCATCGAGGCAGAGCTTGAAGCGGCACGCCCGGTCCCTGCCAAGCGCGAGCTACGGCAGCAGCCCAAGCGGGCGCCTCTGCCGGCCGAGCTGCCGCGCACACTGATACTTCACGAGCCGGACAGCACCCAATGTGCCTGCGGCTGCCAACTCAAGCGCATCGGCGAAGACGTCAGCGAGAAGCTCGACTACACCCCAGGCTCCTTCACCGTAGAGCGGCATATCCGTGGCAAGTGGGTCTGCGCCAAGTGTGAAATATTGATCCAGGCCCCAGTGCCTGCGCAGGTGATCGACAAGGGCATCCCGACTGCCGGGCTACTGGCTCAGGTCATGGTGGCCAAGTTCGCCGATCACCTGCCGCTGTACCGCCAGGAAAAGATCTTCGCCCGCGCCGGGCTGGCCATCGCGCGCTCCACGCTGGCGCAATGGGTCGGCGCTTGCGGTGTCCAACTGCAACCCCTGGTCGATGCCCTGCGCGACTGCCTGCTTCGGCAGGACGTCATCCTCGCGGACGAAACCCCAGTGCAGATGCTTGCCCCAGGCACGAAAAAGACCCAGCGGGCTTACGTCTGGGCCTATGCACCCAGCCCCTTCGCCGACCTCAAGGCCGTGGTCTATGACTTCAGGCCGAGCCGGGCCGGTGAGCACGTGCGCAGCTTCCTGGGCGACTGGCAAGGCAAGCTGGTCTGCGACGACTTCGCTGGCTACAAGGCCAGTTTCGAGCAAGGCATCACCGAAATCGGTTGCATGGCCCACGCCCGCCGCAAGTTCTTCGATCTGCATGTCGCCAACCAGAGCCAACTGGCCGAGTAGGCCCTCCAGTACATCGGCCAGTTGTACGAGGTGGAGCGCGAAGGGCGAGAGCTGCTCGCCGAACATCGACGGCAACTGCGCCAGGACAAAGCCAGGCCGATCATCGATGGCCTGCATGGCTGGATGCTTGGGCAGCGGCAGAAGGTGCCGGAAGGTTGCGCGATCGCCAAGGCACTCGACTACAGCCTCAAGCGCTGGGCAGCGTTGGTGCGTTACCTGGATGACGGCAACTTACCCATCGACAACAACTGGATCGAGAACCAGATCCGTCCCTGGGCCTTGGGGCGCTCCAACTGGCTGTTTGCCGGCTCACTGCGCAGTGGCCAACGTGGCGCAGCTTTGATGACGCTGATCCAGTCAGCCCGCCTGAACGGGCACGATCCGTACGCCTACCTGAAGGACGTGCTCATGCGCCTGCCGACGCAGAAGGCCAGCGCCCTGATCGAGCTGCTGCCGCATAACTGGGTACCCGCCGGCAAGGTGTGATGCCCGTTCGCTTACATTTCGCGAGCGCTTGCTGCTGGCCAGTCGATTCGGCAGATACCACCTTCTACGGTGGCTACTACGGCGACCCGCGCAACGTGATGCTGACCACCCAGTATCGCTTCTGAGGCAGTGCCGCTCCCCGCAGACGGGCGCTTACCCGATCTGCGGGGAACAGGCTGAGCCGGGCTGGCAGGTCTCCCCGGCATCGATGGTGCGGGCAAGGCCCGCCAGCGTGGCCAGGTCTTCCAGCGGCAACTGCTCAGAAGTGGTAGTTCAGCGTCGTCATGAGGTTGCGCGGCGCGCCATAGACACTCCAGCTATCGGCGTAGCTGTAGTAGGTGCGGTCGAACAGGTTGTTGACGTTGACTGCGACGTCCAACTGGTTGGTGACCGCGAAGCGAGCCATCACATTGACCAGGGCATAGCTACCTTGCTCGAAGGTATGCAGGTCCTGGCCAATCTTGCTCTGCCAATACACCCCGCCACCGAGGGTCAGGCGATTCCAGGCGCCAGGCAGGCGGTAGCTGGTGAAGGTCTTCAGGCTGTGCCGCGGGATGTTGGTGACGATGCGCTCATCATCCTGATCACGGCTGACGCTGTAAGCATACCCTGCGGAGGCGTTCCAGCCATCGGCCAGCTCACCGTTCATTTCCAGTTCCAGGCCTTCGGTGGTGGTGCCCTTTTCCGGGTAATAGGTATCGAACTGACCTGCGTATACCGCGAGGTTGTCCTGCTCGATGCGGAACAGCGCGAGGCTGGCGTTCAGGCGTCCATCCAGTGGCGCAGCCTTGATACCCACTTCGTAGCCTGTACCTTCCTGCGGGTCCAGCGGTTTGCCGTCCAGCCCCTTGATGCCATAGGCCTGCGGGTTAAAGATTTTCGTGTAGCTGGCGTACGCCGACCAGGTGTCGTTCAGGTCATACACCAGCCCGGCATAGGGCAGGAATACGCCATGGCGATTCTCTTCGTTACTGGTGGGCGTGCCCTCGTAAGGAGTGTTGTCGCTGCTGCGTTTCCAGTCGGTGACGCGGCCGCCCAGCAGCAACTTGAGGTCATCGCGCAGGTTCCAGCGGCTGGTGGCGTAGGCGGCGTATTGGTTTTCCTCGATCAGGTTCTTGCCGATCGGGCTGGTGTCCGGTCGCGGTGCCGCGCCGGACCACTGGTGGATGTTGCCGATGCTGCCGTCGTAGCCGGTCCATGGGCCATACCAGCCGCCACGGTCCGGTGTGCTTTCGCGGTAACGCGACAGGGTGATGCCGGCGATCAGCTCGTGCTCGCGGCCGAGCAGGCTGAAGGGGCCGGTGAGGTAGGCGTCCAGGTTGTTTTCCCGCGGTGTTGCGGACCAGCGGTTGGGGTACAGGTAGGCGCCGGCGCCGGTCGCTTGATCGATTTCCCCATTCATGTAGTTGATCAGTTCGTCGAACTCGTACTCGGTGTGGCCAAGTTCCGCCTTGGCGCTCCAGCCATTGTCGAACTGGTGTTCGAGCGAGACGAAGACATTGCTCTTGTTCACGTCGAAGTACGACCAGTCTGGCGAGCTGCTGGCAGAGCGGGAGAAGTCGGTCTTCTGGCCATTGGAGTAGAACGTCTGCAGACCGGTACGCAGAGGTGAGTCGGCCTGGTTCTTCTGCACGCTGAAGCCCGCCGTGAGCAGCGTGGCATCGTCCAGGTCGAACTCGGTGATGGCATAGACGAGCTGGTTGTGTGGCACGTGGGATACTTTGGCGCACACTCTCGTTCCTTTCAGCCAGCCTCTTTCTTCTGCCGTCGCCAGGTCTTTCTAGTGCTCACGCTCGCGCTGTCGGAACCGCTTAACGAAACCACCATCAATGAGCTTGTCTGCATCAAGATCAAGGGCGCAATTGATCAGCGACGCCAGGGTGTTATCAGACACACTGAAATTATTCGGAATGAAGCCGTGTTCTCTGACGCTGTTTTCCTTCATGCGGGCGAAGAATGCCCTCAGGAAATCGGAAAGTCCTGGGCGGCGACTTTCTGTGGCCGACGCAGTGGCGGGATCCTGCGCATAGACTTCTGTGTTTCGGGCATCTTCACCAATGGCTTCAACGACCGCGCTTAGTGGCGGCCAGTATTTCAGGTCGTACTGGTACCTCAGCGCATCCAAGCCTTCTTTTACATGCCATTCGAAAAGGTGATTGCCCTCCGACTCAGCGGCTAGCTCCAACGCATCGAGAGCGTGGTAGACGGTCTCGCAGCTGAAACCAGAGGTTTCCTTAATATCGTCGCGCCGGGTGAGCAGTTGGGCGAGATCCTCTGCCACCGCGGCGATCCGCGTGTTGATATCAATGAGCTCTTTGCGCGCATGTCGCGCTTCGCTCATCTTCTCCGGACTCCACGCCATGGGTGTCGAGGTGAACACGTCGAAGAATGACTCTAGGGCGCGATGGCGGTGGGCGAGAGAGTCATGGAGCTCCTCATAGGCATCGCTCAACTCGTGTCGACGAGCGAGCATGAGTTCAAGCACGCGATTAATGCTTGGCCAGATTTTATGTGCCTGGTTGTACTCCAAATTCGCCCGGAGAATCGCTTCGCATACTTGAACGGCTTGAGAGGGGGTGGCCATTGTTAGACTTACCTGATTGTGGAAGATGCGCCAAAACTAATGCGTAGTGATTCTCTCGTCGGTACCTGTAAGTAAAAAAATCTGAGGTCTGTAGGTACCTGATCCTTTCGTTACCACCCACGGGCCTCTCCATGTGCTCGGCTCGGCGATCCACGCAGCTGGTGGTGGATCGCCGAGCCGAGAGAGCCCCCCTGGTCTAGTTCACCTATAGAACCTTGAGCTGCACGCCGTAGGGGCACTGCTCCATTGAGATGCCTGTGCAGCAAATTGAGAGAGTGAGGTACTCGAGGTTGCGGGAAGCTGGCGCTTTGGCGTCCGGTCAGCATACAGGTCGAGAAATGTCCTCCTCGGAGGGGCTTGTTGCAAATCTACGATGTGCCGGACAGGCGCCGCGGCACAGTTGTACTGATATCGCCAGAGCTACTTTGATCGTACGTTATGCTCTTTGGCGAATCTCGGACGTCTGGCAGGCTGCGGCTTCGGTGGTTTGTACCGGCAGGCCGGGAAGTTTGAGCAAGTGAGGAAGTCTCCGTTCACACTTGATCTCGTGATGATGCTCCCGGTTTTGCACAGTGGGCAGGAAGGGCCCGGCGGTTCGAGCGGCGTAATCTTCACCTGCTCGTCTTTCTCTAGCTCTGTGAGGAATGTTGACACCTGGTTCGCCACGGTGAACATCGCAACAGACCTTCTGGCTCGAGTCAGAGCAACGTAGAACAGTCGTCGTTCCTCGCCCAGGTGATAGCTATCCCCCTGTGGCATTGCTATAGAAATGAGCGGGTCATCGGCTCTCGTGCTAGGGAAGCTTCTATTACGCTTCTGGCTAAGCATTGCAGGCAGGATCACATAGTCTGCCTCCGCGCCTTTTGAGCGGTGCATTGAAAGGAAGGAGAGCTCAATGAGGTCGCCGTACTGACTCTGCCAGTCTTTGGGAACGTACTCTTCGTCTTTGTTGTAGCGCCCAAGCACATACACCTTTATTTTGCCGCCTGCTTTCGGAGGGATGGTTCCTTCCGAGATTTGGCGCGCTAGGTTGAGCAGGTATTTTGCGACGGCTTTCTTCAAGGCTGCTGGTTCATTCACCTGATACGCGACGAGCTCAGTGCCTACCGCGGGTGTCACGGAGCTAACGTTCTTTGTGAGCTGAGCGGGGTTCTTGACCACAAATTGGCTCGAGGTGTCGCAGATCTTCTGGGGGCACCTGAAGGTCGTTTCCAGCTTTAGAATCTGGTCGCTGCCGAAGAACTCCCTAAACCGCGTCATGACTGACACGTCGGCGCCAGCAAAGCGATTGATTGATTGCCAGTCATCGCCGACCGCGAAGAAATGCCGACCGGGGGCCTTCACTAACGCCTTGCACAGACGTGCCCTTGCTTGGGATGCGTCTTGGAATTCATCTGCCATTACGAGCCGGTAGGGCGGGGAATAGGCTCCGTTTTCAACGTGCCTGGCTGCCATATTCAGCATGTCTTCAAAGTCGATTCCTTGCTCTGCTTTGAGGGCTTTGTCCCAGCCTTCCCATACAGGCGCGAGAATCTCAAGGAACTTCAGGTAGCGGTGCTGGAAGGCGGCGTGTGGCAGCTGCTGCACTCTGCCTAGAAGGTCGGATAGGGAGAGGCAGTTACTTTTGGCGTGGCGGATGAATGTCCGCATCAAGCTAAGCAGCTCGCTGTGATCAATTGGCGCTTGGCCCAGGCCAGATATGGGACGGCTGGGATTGGGGTCTAGGGTGACCCCTCTTTTGGTGAGCTCCTTAGTGAGGTGCTCCATCCAGGTGTTCTGGCGAATCTGGTGAGAGGTTGTTTCGATTAGGTGGGTACCTTTCTGCGCGTGAAGAGCGCGTTTCCAGTCCACACCACTCAGGTATTTCTTGAAGTGGGGAGGGGGTTGGCCGTTCCCATCCAGAGCAAAGTGCTCGTGGTATAGGTTGAGTGTGGGATAGAAAAAGTCCGGGTGATACTGGCGATGCTCAGCCGTTGCGGTGTCATGTGGGTAAGGCGGTTCGTACTCGTAGGGCACCCCGTTATAGAAGAGCCAGTTCGCAATCATGCACTCCTCCATGCTGCGAACATACTTACCGTCCAGAGTGTAGGTTCCATCTGGGCTAGCTTCTTGAGCTTTGCTGTCGACCTTGTTGTTGAAGTGGGGAATGTCGCGCCCGAACACTAGTCGAAATAGATCCCATCGGGTGCGAAATACTGGATCGCGATCTTTGAGCTGATCGACGATCAAGGCCATCTTCTCAAGCGATGGTTTGTCCTTGTGGGCCCAGTCTGGAACGTTTGGTTTTTTGTTCGTAGCCTTGCCGATGATATCGAGGCCAAGCTTGTGGAACGTCTTCGCATGGACCGAAATGTTGTCCATTCCCAGGCGTTTGAACGAGCGCTCTGCCCGTTCCGCAAGCTCTTCCGCAGCTGCTGCGTTGAACGCAAGCAGGATGATCTCACTAGGTAAGGCGATACCCCGATTTATGGCATAGGCGGCCTTGGCAACCATAATGGACGTCTTTCCTGACCCGGCAGAGGCGACGACCTGTACTCGATTGTCGAAGCAGATTACGGCTTTGGCCTGCTCTTCGGTGAGTGGTCGGCTTTCGACCTTCGAGAGGAGGGGAGCGCTAGCCTCCAGTTCGTTTTGGGTATGGGTTTGGTTGACTTCAGCCCACGTTGAAATCCAGTCCCTGCGCCAATTTTCTAGAGTGGACTCCGTATCCTGAAGACTGAGTTTCGCCAGTGCCCGGAGCTCTGTATTCGAGGCCAGTTCGTTTAGCTCGATATTGGACACCGAGAGGATTGGTCGGCGTGCGAGCAGTTCGCCCTGCTGTTCACGCGTGAACCAGCGGCGGTCTGCCTTTGCCTTCGCTAAGGCGGCTTCAATGGACTCAACCCAGTTGTTGATGTGCTTGATCGCTAACGCGTAGGTCGGAGCACGCTCAGCGAGCTGCACTCGGCGTTTCTCAGCTGCTGATTTTATGAGGTGGTTAAGGTGACCTGCATCGGACTTGGAAAGCCCGCCCAGGCGGCCATCAGCGCGCTCCACACTAGCCCAGAATAGCCCGAGGCGCACGCTGATCGGCGATGCATTGTTGGAAGGTGCCCCGACTGCTTTTCCGTCAATCTCAAGACTGACTTTGTGCCCGCTCACGCGCAGTTTCCAACGGGGCGATGCTGTAAAAAATCTGCCTACTGGCGAGGGGGTAAATGTGATTTCCGTTTCCACAATCGACTCCATAACTCGGCACTGTCTTCACTGCGAGCCAGTGCATGACCACTAAATGTGCAGCCATGAAGCATCTTTTAACTGAATACAGATTCGAAATCTAACCAGGGCAGGGGGAGGGAGGAGGTGGGTGGGGGTGGCCGAAGGTGCTCTCGCAGAGCGATGGGGCGCTCAATGTACTTGGAAGGTGGTGCGGTAAAATGTGGCCAGGACTCTAAGTCTGCTGACAGGGGGATGTCTGCCCGCCGGGCGCCCCCTCCTACCGCCAGTATTGCTCGACCATCCAAAGTGGCTTGCCGGCCATGAAAAGCTTGATCGCTTGGATGTGCGCCAGGTAGTCCTGCAGCTCGAAGTTCGTCCAGGCCGAGCACGCTTTCTGCGCTGCAGCGAAAGCGATCGTGGCATCAGTCGTTTTCTGGATGCGGAACTCGGCGTGAAGGCCTGCGAACAGGTCCCGGTCGAGCGGCGGATGCAACTTGGCCACCTTCGGGTGGGCTTCCTGCCCACCGCACACCAGCTTGGTCTTCAGGTAGATGTTGACCAGCTTCTGGGCCCTGCCGTAGTTGATCCCGAGAATCTGGTGCTGCGCTGCGTACTCGACGATCAACCGCATCCGCTCCAGCAGCCATGCATCCACATTCTCACCGATATCATCCGGGCCACGCACACTTTCCAGGCCGGCGACGCCAATCAGGCGCTGGGCCAGTGCTAGGTCGCCTCCTTTCAATTTTCGATTCCAGGCGCGGGAGGCAGTCCAGATTGCATAGCTGTGCTTGTGCTGATGAATGTCGTACATGGTGTGGCTTCCATTCCGAGGGATGGCGAATGCTATCAGAGCTTTCAGTAAGGACTGCCAATTCCAGGACTGCGACGCGACAACCTGCTCGGGCAGGCAATGGCACACGGGCCAGTGCAACGAATGTGCTCGGGAGCTCAGGCGTAGCCAGTTGCGTGGAGTGATCGTAAAGCCCGCGCTAGGCGTCGCTATCGTCGAAGCTGTCGAGCACTGTACTCTCTGCAACCTCCATACTCGGTCCCTGTTCCGCCTGCATCACGACATTGGGTTGACCATCATCGAGGATGGCCAATGGCGGAGATGGGAAGCGCGCCCGCGCTCAATGATCGGTCGGGTAGGGCTTGGCTGCGCCGGTACACCTAGTGGTATCACAGCCTCAGCGCGACGACGCGGTCCCGAAAACTTGGCGAATGTCGCCAAGCGTGCCCATCTCCCGCACCAGATCGAAGGCCAGCTGGGCTTCACTGGATTGCACCCTGGCAAAATTGCCAGCAAACGAAATCGCTGGAGCGCACCACTCGGCAGTCGGCGCCAGGCTGTGATGCCGACGGCAAGAGTACGGCCTTGCCGTATAGATTGAGCACGCCCCATTCACCAGAAATGGACATGGCTGTCCAATGAAGTTGCCGGGCGCACCGGCCACTTTCAGACGTTTCTTCTTCGTGACTTGCTCGATGAATTGAACCTCAACCTCGGAAATTGAGACCGCATAGTGGCAGCAGCTGGAGCAGCCTTTCTTACATGGCGTGGGAGCTATGTACTTGGCGAGGTCGTCCAGGAACTCATAGATGGCCGCCAGCCTCTTCAGGGGCGTAAGCTTTGATGCTTCCAACCTGCCTGTCAGGCCCGCCTCCTTCCTCAGGATGGTAGGTGAGAGGCTAGCGATGATGCGGGTGCAGTTTTTGCGTGCAAACTCTTGATCGTCTTGAAGACTCATCAGTACGGTCCCGACCTTGGTTACCAGTGATGTGCGGCTGTCTGCGCGGCCTGCACCTGTCCTTGCTTGGCCGCAATGAGCGATGCTGCAACTGGGGCCGTCGAACCATGGTATTGGATTGAGCAGCCCGAGCGAAGGCTTAGCCAGCCACGATCAGGCCCCGGCCCTGGTTGAACGCCTGCGAGTCTGCCCTTTGAGGAGGCGTTACCAGTGCTCGACCACATCGTAGAGTGGAGGCGAATCTATGGCACAGAGTAGAACGCCATCACCAAGGCTCTGACCAAGTTGGCGTGGGAGCTCGAGTACTGACGATGCGACCTGAGGGTGGAGATGGAAGCGGAAGACGGCCTGAACCCTGTATTTGATGCAGCTGCAGAGCTTGCAGAAAGGCATCTGCTCGGATGCTTGATGAACGATAACGACGCCTGGTGGGAAGCTGCCAAGGAGCTGAATCCTAGTGACTTCATGGGGTACATCCATTGCCGGATCTATCTCGCCATGGAAGAGCTAATGTGCATCGGCTCACCGTTCGACGTAGTGTCCATGGCTGAATACCTAGAAGGCGATGAGCGCTATCAAGAGGCGGGCGGCTTGCGCCTGATTGCTGAAATGGCGGCTGGTACCCCTACCCGTCGTCTGCAAGTGCCTGTACTGGCTCGCGTGATTCATGCCTACGGGCAGCTGCGATCATTCGCGGGCCCACCACAGCAACGCCGAATCGTGTGCAGTCTGCTGGCAGCTAAAGCCAACGGCTGGTTTCATGGTAGATCCTGGATTGTTACCGTAGAGGATATCGCCCGCAGCGGCCGAAAGATTCCTGGCGAGCTTTTGGGGCAACGGGTGTGCTACGTGTACGGAGAGAAGGCTGTTGCCTTGCTGTCAGAATGAGCTGAATTGAGTGCTGCGCGGCGTAAACGAGAAGCCCTGCCGTGAGGGTAGCGCTTCAAGACGCCGACGCAGGGGATTTCAACGATGTAGCCGAGTCCTTCGGCGACAGAGTTACTCTAGGTGGAGAGTGCCCCGGGTATTCCAGCACACAAGGCGAGCGGTGCTGCGCTAGGAGGTACTGGGGGCGACCAGCCAGCCTGCGACAACTTCTTCGCCAAACTCATCCGCCTATGCCCGATAAGCCAGACTCCTGCATGAGCGTTTTTGGATACAGGCTCTCGTAATCGAATGGCGGTACGTTCGCAGAGGGCTGGATAACGGGTCTGCCCAGTCACGTCGGGAAGACTGGTGGCTAGCACTGCTCAAACAGCCTCCGAGACTCTGGGCATTTGCAACTCTATCTGGCGGCTGCGGCACGAGAGCGTTGGGCGTGTAATCGTTCTCGGTAGTTTTGATTGACGGGAAATCGGCTGGGCAGTTTTGTCCGGTGCAATGTGCATGTTCACTGACGAACTGAAGAGTAAAGGGGGCGAGTCTGAACGGCCGAATCGGCAACGCATTCTCAGACGGCGTGCCCTTACCTTTCTGGGTGGCTCTGGCCCTGAGGACGCTTCAAGACGTATCCGGGAAGGACCCTGCATGGCTGGCATCGGCTCGTGCTTAAATCCGCCTTTGAGTTATACGGCGCGAATGCGAAAGAGGCCGACAGAGATGGGGAAGAGAATGGATACCACTTTGATGGAAACGGATGCCAATGATGTCATGGAGATGTCGGTTCTGGAGCACTGGCGCAGCACCTGGACGGACCTTAGTCGTACGGAAGAGGTAACCGCTCAAGGCCCCAGCTTTGTGCTGTGGCACTCCGACACGAACGGTTTTGAGAGTCCAGGTTTCTTCTTCTCTGCTGATGCTATTGATCAACTGATCCCCACCGATGAGCTGCGGGAAGCAGTGCGCGCGCGTATAGACGAGATTGACCACGCGCGCGCGATGGCTGTGGTGCTGGTCTTTAAAGAGGAGGGTAGAGCAGCTGTGACCGTGATAGCGAAGACCGCAGACTGCAAGCCGCAGGCCTGGTTTGAAATGGCGAAGATCCGAAAGACCTCAGTTGCTGACAAAGTCTGGATACCGCTTCGCGCCGACTCAGTGCTCGATAAAGAAGGTGAGGTTGGCTATGAAGGCCGTCTCGAAGAGTACTTCGGAGTTGGCTCGGTGATGTTCGAGCTGAGGCATCGCGAACAGCTAAACGATCTGGGCACAGATGATGTTCTTGGGAACGCCTTTGCAGGTGGTCCGGAAACTCAATATGTCTGGCCAGAGAGCAAACACTCAGCGGAGCCGGGCAGTGCCGGCGGGTCTCAGAAGGCCTCACATGCCCAGGCCGAGCAAGATGGATGGCTTGCGTCCTTCCGCGTGCCTTTCACCTCTCTGAAGCTCGCCCTGAGCATCCGGCTGTCGAAGTTGGCTCCCGCAACTCCGCCTGAATTAGTAGGAACAGAAAAGCCGGAACGAATCACGATCAACTACTGGGCAGGTGATTGGGCAAGTAGCTGCTCCGATGCGGTAGGCACCGGGCTAGTGATCGACCAGAGCTTTGAAGGAGAGGCTCCCAGCGAGTGGCATTTGCATCAGGACTTTGTGATCTCTCTGGGACTGCAGCGACAAGGTGATAGTTGGCTCCGCCCAACCGAAGGTTTTCAAGAGATCGTGAGGCTAACACGTGACGCCAACGGTGCCCCCGTATTGCTTGAGGTGCGTACCGAGCACCTTCGTGACTATCTGAAGGCGCGGGGGATGTTTCTACTGATTTCGAGTTATCGAGAACGCCAGCAGACCGTATCGAATGCATCTCATATCAACTGGGCTTCAGCCGTTGTTGAGGACGTCTCGGACTCGGACAAATGGGAGGGGATCAACCAGGCCATCCATGAAGGCGGTATGCAATATGGTTCCTCGACCGCTGTCTTCCATGCATCCCGCACCGACATTGATTCCGATGATGAGGTGCCTGTGCTCGGACTTCCAAATGACGAGTCTGTTGTTTCCAGATCATGGACGGTCAAGCACCAGGGACGGAAGCTACACTGCTTGAGAGGCGCGCTTTGGAAAACCGAGGTTGTCGAGCCTGGCCTGGTAAGTGAACGGATATTGGGTGAGCCCCCCCTTACAAGGGTAGATTTTGCGGTAGATGGCTCAGGTGGGCGACTTCATGGTGATGAGCTCATCGACTGTGGCCGCTGGCTGTGGTTCCGCCCAACCGTCACTGCTCTTCTCAGCAGCTATCGAGGGTCCTCGCTAAATTGGTATACCCGAGATACCGGCATCATCGGTATCTCTCGCGGGCACAGTGTCCATTTTGGGTTGAACGATCTCGGCCTTCTCAACGTTTATGCCAAAGACATTGGCCAACTTCCACTTTGGCAGCAACGGGTGTGGGCAGGGGCAAATGTGGTGCCGGATGGGGGCGTTTCAGCCGAGCTTTTGGCATCGCAGGCACAAGCTACCCCCGCCGGTACGAAAGCTCCGGAGATGCAGCTACGGCCGGCATATGACGGGCTCAATGCGGTGTTTCAAACGCTAACCGGGCAGCCTTTGTTCGGTGCGCATCATGCTGTTGATGACATCTTCAGCAGGATCCACCGTTTCCGGGCGTTGGAAAAAACCGGTGTGCTCGAACTAGCCAAAGATTTGGCTAGGGTCACGGTTGAGTCGTTGAATGGAGACGCCTTGTCGGTGCTCGCCGCTCCTCCAGCGAAAATGAAGCCAGGCTCAGTCAAACATTTGGAAATTGCGTTGCAGAAAGTAGTGAGCTTGGAGGAGGCAAGAGCGTTGACTAAGGTGCTTGTAGGTATCAACGAGCTGAGGCAGGCGGATGCTCACTTACCCTCATCTGAGCATACCAAGGCGTTTATTTTGGTTGGCGTCGATTCACTTACCGACCCGCTGGTGCAGGGTCGTATGATGCTGGAGTCGCTCGTTGAATCGCTGGCTCAAATGAAGCATGTCTTTGCCCAATTTCCTAGCAAGGGAAGCTGAGCAGTAGCAAGACTGACTCCTCGGGGAGGGATGCCGGTAAGCAAGGGATTACATGCTGCGCTACACAATTGGCTTCATCGCTGTCGACTACGACAAGGCTGTGGACCGCACCGCGTTCGACTGCGTCGACCACCCTCCACTGAACGACTACATCGCCAAGCAGGCTACTCAGGATCAGAAGAGGAACGTCTCTAGGACTTGTATGTACCTGGAGGAGGGCAAGCTGGTCGGCTACTACACCCTCGCAACCAGCTCCGTGCAGCTCGCGGACATCCCTGCAGATGAGGCGAAGGGGTTGCCGAAATACCCCCTCCCTGCAGTACTCCTGAGCCGCCTGGCCGTCGACGGGCCCGCGCGCGGCAAGGGACTCGGTAAGCGTCTCATGGCGCACTTACGCAATCTCGAAGCATGCCGGCGTTGCGTTCCTCGTTGTCGATGCCAAAGACGCCAAAGCTGCGTCGTACTACGAGGACAAACTTGGCTTTGTCCCCTCCGTAGGCAAACCGCTGCGCCTGGTGTTGCCTGTGACCGATTTCTTTCCTGCCCTGAAGGGTCAAGAGAACGCGGCCAACAAAGCCGTCTGACACCTGAGACGCTGGACGCTCCAGGGTCACTGCATACATCAAGTTCGGGGCTCGCTCTGGCTCGGCCGGCGGCATCTTGCTGAGCAGATAGGCGGTGATCACAGCGGTCGCGATGTTCAGGATCATGTTGACGAGCTTGTCGAGCGAGTATTTGAGCATTTCCGGGGGTGTCCCGTTGGTGGATTGGGGACACCCATTTAATGGCCGCTTTGGGTGTGTCACGACCACCCTGCAAATTATTTAGTAGCTTCCCCTGATCCCCCTCAAATTCCTCAATGCACAGTTTTTCGTGTGTCATCAGCCTGCCTGAGAGTTTTTTTCGATGTTTTGGAAGAAGAACCCGGTGTAGTCCGAGCTGCCGGCGCTGGGCTGCGCAATCATTAGCGACGCTGTACGGTGCGTCGACGGCTCCCAGGCTGACCCGCTTCGGCGGCAGCACAGCTGGGTCGAACGGGCGTGGTTTCCACGCCAAGGAACAGCGCCACGCGAGTCTGGGCTTAGCAGTGCGGGGAATAGGCGAAGATCGGCATCGAGGAACTGATGCGTGACATGACTAGCGGGGTATAGCCGCTCTCGGTCAGGCAGATGATTGCCTTGATGCCGGGGAAGTGGTTGGCGGCGCTCTCGGCCTATAGTCAAGCACGGCCTTGGCCACGTCGGAGACTCCCCGGGTCGGCGTCAGGTTGTGGATCATCGACTCCATCATCTGGGGCGCGGTGATCACTGTCTTGTTGTCGCGGCGGGCGTGCAGGATGACTTTCTTCTGGATACCCACTAGCTCGGCGTTGCCGATTTTCACGCCGAGGTCGCTGCAGCCAGGGTGGCTGCGACGCTGGCGAGGATCAGGTCGTTCAGGGCTTCGTCGTCAGCCACGGTTTCGGCGTGTTCGACGTTGGCCACCAAGCTGCCGGCTTACCATGTTGTCCGCCTGGCGGATGGGATGGTGGAGAGGACACAGTGGAGAATGCCGTGGCACTCTATCCAAACTGCCACGGGCGAGAGCATTTGGCTGCCGCTTAAGTGATCAGGTCAGAACTACTGAATAGGCTGATCCTGAGACGGAGTCTTCCTGGAATCCACCAACACGAGGCGTATGCAATGGACGGCGATAAGCAGTGGACCTGGCGGGTGCGAGTGACATGGGAAGGGGATGAGTCGGCTTTAAACTATCTGCGCGAGAAATTCGACCTGATGGAGTTCATCTACTCCGACTCTTCCAGGCTCTACTTCAACCTATCCGGTGAGGTGACGCCCCTCGCGTACGGTGACGCGGAGAGACAGGCAGTTACTGAGCTCAAGCAAGCGAATGGCTTGATTGAGGCCACCAAAATCTCCGGGCGTTTTCTCTTCGCAGCGATTGAGCGAAATGAAGCCGCGCGTGCACCGACCCAGGTGCTCCGCATGACCGGCTTTGAGGCAACTGCCTTCGGGTTCCCGACGATTCGTACCAGCGAATCCAGTACTCAACCCAAAAGCAGCGTTCCCGTGATGGCAATCATCCACGCCACACCTAGGCTCGCCTATGCGTTACGCCTCCTCGATGATGTCCGTGATAACGATTGGGGCCCCATCTATAAGGTGACAGAGCTTCTCTATGAGAACGTCAGCGCTCAACTGAAAGACTGGGGAATTAAAGGGGCCTTACGGGATGTAAAAGCTGCCGCGAACAACCCTGGTCTGACGGGGGATCATTGCCGCCATGCAGTTGCGAGTGGAGACCAGGCCAAAGCTCAGATCACGTTTGAGGAAGCGAAGGCCGCGGTCCTGGAAGGCGTGAACCGTTGGATTGCCCATCTGGATCAGCAGGGGTCGCAGAGCAAAGGCTGAAATCATGCCGGAATCTGCGCTATTTCATATGACCATGAATCAGTCTAGCCCTCCCGACGAACTGACACCCCGGCAAGTAAGGGCAGCACGAGCCCTTCTTGCGTGGTCTCAGCAGGAGCTCGCCAAGCATGCTGGCGTAGCGACCTCCACCGTGGCCGATTTCGAGCGAGGCCACCGGCCCCCTTTGGCCAACAATGCTTTGGTCATCCGCAGCGCCCTGGAAAGCGCAGGTATCAGTTTCCCGCCACAAGGTGCTGTGATAGGTCCGGCCCTGCCGCCCATTGCCGCTGCCGAGCGCCCAGGTATCCCAGTTCGATGGGTGACTTCGGAAGATCTCGCGGGATGGGCGGGTAGTAACGATGCTGTAGCGAGCATGCCAACGCTGCTTGCTTACTTGGTCTATGCGACCGAAGGTGCCGGTGTTTGGCGACGATTCCCGGCAGATGAGAGCGTAAGGTTTCCTGGCTACGATGGGTTGACCTCAGGTCCAACACGCAGCCTCTATGTCCCCCAAGGGGAGACCGGCTGGGAAATTACAACCCAGCGGACGAACATCACGGGGAAGGCCACAAGCGATTACACAAAGCGGACGATCGAGCCTCTACCACTGGATCCGAAGAACGCCACCTATGTGTTTATCTCCACCCGCCCGTGGCCTGCGAAGCACGAGTGGGTGAGCGAGAGGAAGTTGGAGGCGAACTGGAAGGATGTCCGTGCCTACGATGCGGATGACCTGGTTCATTGGATCGAACAAACGCCATCTGTTGGGTTGTGGCTCGCTACTCGTTTGAACAAGCGACCTGCGGGCGTGCGTGAGCTGAGTGACGTTTGGGATGAGTGGTCTCGTGCAACGGAGCAGCCGCTTTCTGAAGACTTGGTTCTTAGCGACCGAGACCAGAACTCAGCAGAGATCCTCCGCTGGCTGAGGGGCGGCCCTTCAATGCTGTCGCTTCAAGCGAATACAGCCGAAGAGATTGTCGCTTTCTTCCATGCCACGCTGAACATGCTGCCCAAAGATGCCTCGATCGCTTACCGGGTACGCTGCGTTGTCGCCACAACTACTGAGGCGGCCCGAGCGCTATCAGATGCACCGGGCCCGTTGATTCTGTTGATGATGGAGCCGGAACCGGGCCTTGCGAAGGTTTTGATCGATCGTGGGCATTATGTACTCCAGTGCTATGACGATCGTCAGGTTTCTCAAGGCGATCTGCGTGCGCTGGAAAGACCATCGCGTGAGGGGATCGTATTCGCGCTGACTAAAGCGGGGATTCAGGAGGCGAAGGCGGATTCGCTTGCTCGGGAGTGCGCAAGAAATCTGACTGTTCTCAGGCGCCTCATGCTTTCAGCACCTGGGCGGCTTCCCCGATGGGCAAATGAACCTCCGTCTGCTGCACTGCGCGCTGCGCTGCTTGTCGGCGGCTGGGACGATGGATCTGAAGCGGACTGCGAACGAATCGCAGAGGTGGCTGGTCTGCCCTACGACCGCGTTGCTGCGGACTTGGCTCCACTTGTTGGAAACTTTGACAGCCCTCTTCAGAAGGTAGGTTCAACCTGGCGGGTGAAGTCTCCAATGGATGCCTGGATGCTGCTTGCTTCTCGTCTCACCAGCGGTGACGTGAGCAAGTTCGAGAGCGTTGCTCTTGCGGTATTGGGCGCCGAGGATCCCCGATTTAGCATGTCGCCAGAAGAGCGCTGGATGGCTCCCTTCCGAGAAATTGCGCCGAGCTACTCAGGTCTGCTTAGGCAGGGCGTTGGGCAAACGCTTATTTTGCTTGCCCTGTGGGGGGAGAAGGCGATCCTTGCCCAAGGTGCCAAGCAGAGTGCCGATCGTATCGTTCGTACTTTGTTGGCGGGCGCCAATCAAGCACGATGGTGGTCACTTGCGAGTGATTTCAGACTGCTAGCCGAAGCATCGCCAAGTGAGTTTCTTGATGCGCTGGACGAGAGCCTCAAACGAGATGATCAGCCGCTCAGAGCACTTTTTGTTATCGATGAGGGGATAGGAGGAGGAGCCTCGCATTTGTGCGACCTTCTCTGGGCCCTGGAGTCCCTGGCGTGGTCACCCGCTCTGCTTACGCGCGTGTCTCGCGTTCTCGCAAGGCTAGATGCTATCGACAATACACCGGCGCGATACATGAACCGGCCGCGAAACAGCCTGCGAAGTATTTTCCTGCTGTGGGGGCCGCAGACGTTTGCGCCTTTGGCGACCAGGCTCAAAACCCTCGATGCTCTGAGGGCTCGCGAAAGTGATGCCGCATGGAGACTTATGCTGGGCATTCTTCCCAGGGGGCATGACTCGTTCACGCCCTCGCCAACTCCGCGCTGGCGAGATTTCACGCCAGATAAAGTCGAGGAGGTGAGCTGGAGTCTCATCAACCGAGGCGTACTGGAAATCTCCAGTCGATTGATCTCTGATGCCGGTAGCAGTGCACCACGCTGGGCAAAATTGATTAAGCGCCTCCCCGATTTGGTGTCGGGGCCTGTGGATGTGATTTCCGAGCTTGGGGCAGCCGAAAAGTCGATATCGGATGAAGCTAGCCGCATGGTTCTCTGGGAGGCCATCCGCCGGTCGCTGAGCCAACATCGACAGCATCCCGGCGCAGAGTGGGCGATGGCCGAAGATGTCCTCGGTAGGCTTGAGGGGATCTACGAGCGCTTCACCCCATCTGACAGGTTCAAACGGATTAGCTGGCTCTTTACTAGTGGTGCGGTCGTTCCCAGACCCTCTTCTGGCTGGGAGAACGAGCGTCGCGATCTTGAAGAGCTCAGGAAACAGGCTGCAGATAGCCTGTTTCGAGAGAAAGGGGGGGGCGCTGTTCTTGAACTTGCACGTCAGCTCGAGTACCCAGGCATGCTTGGTACGGCTCTCTATGACAGTGGGTTATCTGAGCCTGACCTCCAGGCGCTCCTGGAAGCGGCCTTGCCGAATGGCAACGCAAGCGAGCAGGAGTTTGCCCGCGGTCTCATTGCGCCGAGTTTCCACTTCAAAGGAAAGCAATGGGGTGAGCAGCTGATCTCAAAGGCCCTCGACGCTGCATGGGGTCGTTCGTCAGTCCTCGCTATTTTGCTAGCTATTCCATCGCAAGAGTGGACTTGGGGCCAGGCGCATCGGGCAGGCGATGAGATCGAGGAAGACTATTGGAAGGCTGTGCCGGTGTTTTGGCCGAGCGACCAGAAGGATATCGGCTACGCCATTGGCAAGCTGATTTCAGTAGGTAGAGCGAGGGCTGCACTGGCGTTTGCGGGGCGCGACACCATCGCTCACCTGCCAACAGCGATGCTCGTAGGACTGCTGAACGAAGCTGTTACGCAGCCTCATGAGGCTACGGCTGATCCGAACGAAGGAACGATGTTCCAGTATTACGTCGAGCAGATATTCAAGTCTCTTGATGAACGTGCTGACCTAGAGGACAGCGTGCTAGCGCTTCTCGAATGGAAGTACCTGCAGGTTTTGGAGCACTCGGCTCGGCCTCCCAAGGCGATTCTCGAGTCGCTTTCGAAGGATCCTCAGATGTTCGTTCACATGCTGACTGCTGCTTTCGCACCTAGTGAGGAGTATCAAGGGGCGGAAGACGCTCAGGAGCAGCGTTCTACGAGTGTCGCGCGCCAAGCATATCGGTTGCTCCGTGTGTGGAATCTGGTTCCTGGTACGCAAAGCGATGGTTCTATCGATAAGAATGCGTTGAGCAAATGGATTGTCGAGGTGCTTCGCTTGGCTAAGGACAGGCACCGTGAGGGCATCGCGATGAGTCAGATTGGCGTGATTCTATCGGCCTCACCGGTTGGCGCAGACGGTATTTGGCCGGCAGAAGCCGTGCGGGAAGTCATCGAACAGTTCGAGGACAAAACGCTCCTGGACGGATTTCTGGTCGGCCAGATAGACCGGCGAGGGGTCACGACCAGGCTGCTTGGTGATGGTGGTGCGCTTGAACGGGCCGAGATGGCTAAGTTCCGGAAATGGGCTGAAGCACTGGAGTCGGAGTATCCCGCCACGGCCGCAGCCCTGGAAAAAATCGCTAGGCGTTATGAAGCCGAGGCGAGCCATCACGACGATAGCGCAGAACGACAAGAATGGAGGTATTAGTCTTCTGGGAGTCAGCGTTCCCCGTGGCGGTAGGGCGCTGATGTACTCACGGGTATACGACTACAGATTCTGGCACTGAAGGCCTTGGCCAGTTCTGGCTGAGGAGATGCTGTTCATGGCGCGCTTGCTCAGGCGTGCTAGCTCCTATTGGCAATCGAGCCTCCCGCCACTACGCAGTCACCCTTGAAGTGCGAGGTGATCCGACCAGGATCACCCGGCCTGCCCGCGCCCATCCAGCAAGCCTTAGCTCACCCAAACAGGATCACACGGAGACTTGCGGCTTGACTTTTATATCGAAATTGATATAAAATTGAGTTACTGGCCACAATAAATCAATGGCGCCAGGGTTCCCCTCAATGAGGGCCTCCTGGCACGTGTGTCCAGCAATCAACCGAGGAAAAGCCATGAAACGGCATAACGGTCAATATTTTGGGCGAAGACGGAGGGAACATGCAGCAAGAGCAGACGAAGGAAGTGAAGTTCGTAGACAGCAGCCTGGACGATCTGCGGGACTTGCCCGCTGAAGTCATGCAACGAGTGGGTTACCAGCTTAATCTGGTCCAGCATGGGGATGAGCCCACTGACTGGAAGCCGATGACAACGGTCGGGCCAGGTGTAATGGAAATCCGGGTGAGTTTTAAAGGGGCTTTTCGCGTGTTCTATGTGGCTAACCGGCCTGACGCGATCTACGTGCTACATGTCTTCCAGAAGACCACACAGCAGACGGAAAAGCGTGATATCGACCTGGCCAAAGCCAGGCTGAAATCACTGGACTGAGGGTGTTGGGATATCCCTCTCCGGCTACGGAATGGCCGTGAGGGGGCTCATCAACACAGGGTCCTGACTCTACAGCAACACATACTCATCAAGAGGTAACAAACAGATGGCAAACGAACGCGCTACCAGTGTCTGGGATGCGCTGGTTGATTCGCCAGAAGAAGCCGAAAACCTGCGTATCCGTTCCCAACTCATGCGGGCTCTCACCCGTACTGTCAAGGGCTGGGATCTTCCGCAAAAAGATGCTGCTGCTCGCCTGCGAGTGACGCAGCCGAGATTGAATGACCTGCTCAAAGGCAAGATTGACAAGTTCTCTCTGGACGCCCTGGTAAACCTGCTGGGCGCGGCTGATCTGGCTCTTGAGATATCGGTGATCCCACGCGCAGCATAAGCCGTGGGGGCGCAGCCTGATTGCGGTCACCGAGTGGTTGCACGACAGCATAAGTACTACCCACAAGCCCTGCCTGAAATGGCAGGGCTTTTTCATTTCAGGGCTTCGCTACAGCCCGTGAAACTGCCTTGTTTGTACATTTAGCAAGTAGTGTAGTGACAGTAAAGCACTGGCTCATCTCCTAGCCCCTCTGGCATGTTGACGCTTGCAGGTGCTGTGCAGCTAACTGCGCCCGGGTGAGCAGGGAGAGGAAATGTCGAAAACTTACGAAGTACGGGTGGTCAGTACCCAGAAGAAATATTCCAGGGAATTCCAGGTCAAGAACGAATTCGAGGATGGCTGGAAATCGGTCCTGCAACGAGCACACGGTACCCCTGTGGTCTGCCTGTGCCCCGGCAAGGGTAATCGCTATCTCTCGGTGAAACATCGGGAGGGGAGCGACAACTATCACCTTGCCCGGTACGCCAACACCGGTCCGGAGCATGCAAACGACTGCCGATTCCATGCTCACGCCCCAGAGCGATCAGGCCTGCAGGGCTACGCTGAGGGAGTTGTAGAGGAGGCCGATGACAACACCCTGCGCATCCGGCTAGCCCATGGCCTTCGAGTCAAAGAAGCGTCTCCCGCCGCCGATGACGTGGCCGACGTTCCGCGTACGCCGGGGGTTAAGAAGCCTTCGATACGTCTGCTCGGGCTGCTCCAGCTGCTGTGGTTAGAGGCTGGATTGGCCAACTGGTACCCACTGATGGAAGGCAAGCGAACGCCCGCGAATGTTGCCTATTGGGTATCTGAAGCCGCAAAGCGTATCCGGGCCAGCCGAATGACGGTGTTCGACGTCTTGCTGATGTCGGCCAAGAAGAACTCCCGCATGGCGAAGCGCAATGCTGAGGTCGTGGAGCTGGCGCAGGAGCATTCGCGCAGGCTCATTGCGGTGTCGCCGCTGGCGTCCTTCAACTCGGAACGACGCAATCTCTTGACGCTTTCTGTCTCGGGACCCTTCGGGATGCCGACGATGGACATTCGAGCGGAGGTTCGGCGCCGAGTTGAACGTAGCTTTGCTTCTGAGCTAGTCGCGTGGGAGTCTGGGCACGAGGTTATTGCGATCGCGCAGCTGAATCTGAAGAAGGGGCGCTACGCGGATGTCCTGGATTTGGCGCTGATGCGCGTCAGCGACCGGATGATTCCGCTCGACTCCGGCTACGAAGCCACAATTGAGGAAAAGCTCCACGCCGAGGGACGCGCCTTCTTCAAGCCCCCACGCTTTGAAGCTGAGGATGAAATTTTTCCTGACTTCTGGCTGCTAGACATGGGCCGTGACACGCAATATCCTCTGGAGGTATTCGGGATGAATACGCCGACGTACCAGTCGCGCCGACAGAGAAAGATTCGTTGGTACAACGGTCAGTTCGGTTCCGCTGGCTGGTGGCACTGGGATGCCTTCATCGATACCAAAGGGGAGGGGATCCCAGGCTTCCCAGAACGAACGATCGATTACCGCAGTAGAGAAAATGAAGAAACCGCCGGCGAAGACGTACCGGAATCTGTAGCCGATACCGAATAGCCACATAACAATGCCCGCTCGAGCGGGCATTTTGATTGGTTCGTGGTGAGCGCGGTCATGTCTTACAAGCCGGCGGTTTCGGGCCCGCAATGCACCCGCTGGATTACAGGCCTTCGGCCAGGATCTGGTCGATGCAGTCGACAAAGTAGTCCACGCTATCACGCGCTGATTCTGCTCAACCGAGATGCGTTCTATACCGTAGGGCGGCTGCAGTCGGAAACCCCTAACATGATTAGCCGTTTGCAGGAGGCTTGGGCTAGCACCCTGGGGCTGCAGATCAATCAGGTGGGGGCGAACTACCAGACAACGCGATGTACAAGGTGGAGTGAGCATTAGCAACTCGACTGCGGACCAAGGTCCGCCCCGATAAGGAAAGTCTTGGTACCGGCAGCGGGTAGGTGAGCTTTAACTGTAGATGCGCAAGGAAGAGTTTTTATATATAAAAATTGGCTGCTATTGTGGGTTTTTGACAAAAAATAAAGCAACGCACAAGCAATTTGCTTGTGCGTTGCTGTTTTAGCTATAGGTTTGAAGATTATTCGGATCTGCAGGCTAGGGCGAACTGCATTGTGTCTCTTAGGAAGCTATCCGGTGGAGCCTTGTAGGGGGTATTCAGAGCTTTCAGCTCACTGGGGCTGTATTTCTCTTCCAGTTTCTTAAATGTGCAGGCGCAAATAGATTTGGGAGCTCCACTCTGGATGCAGCCAGCGATGAATTGGCCTCGGAGCTTTGAGTTCTCATCGGAGCAGGCAGCCAAGGCCAGAAGACATAAGAGCACAGCAAAATTGGTTTTCATGGTTCCCTCTAGCGCAGCACGATGGCACAGCCGATGAAGACCCCGGCCAGTAGGCCAATCACCTGCGGTCCCATGAGCCAGAACACCTTTATCCAAATCAGGTTGAGGATGCCGCCATTGGTATAGACCGCATCCGGATGGGCAAACTTACGGATGGCATCACCAAGTAAGGCACCGATCAGTCCCAATACCGAACCTACGATCACCGCAAGAAACTTCACGAAGAATCCTGCACCCAATACCAAAGGCGAGTTGTTGAAGACCATGCAGAGAATCGAAAAGACTACGGCGGCCAGCCCCCAGCCAATTACCGCTGGACTGATTGGGAGGTCGGTTTCGGAGCTTGCCGAGTCCTGTTCATGTTGTTGTTCCATGCTTATTTCCTGAAGAGTTGTTATCAAGGAGTTGATTGCTGACTACCAGGCTGACCGGCAGATGTTTTGCTTGTTGCTATAGGGAAGCAGAACCTTCTTCAGGTTCTTGGTCGGCAGCTTCACTGTCTTGCCTTCAGCGCTGATCTGCAGGTTGTTGGCCTTGCGCAGTGCTGCCCAGAACCCAGGGAAGTTGGCGCCACAGACGTGGCAGTCCGTGAAGAAGGGATTGCTATAGGTGGTGCCGTCGACGATCACGTCGAAGCCATCCCCTTTATCGGAGGAGTACTGCTTGCCAGTGATGCTTGCATAGGCCGTTACGGGTCTTTCGTCGTCAGGGCAGGAGATGTTCAGTTCGTTGCCGTTGCCGTCGTCGACCAGGTGCTCTTCGACACCCTGGGTATATGCGGAGGTCCACTCGTAGGTGCCGGCAAATACGGTGTCGGTAGCCACAATGCACATGGCAAAGCCGGAAAGCAGTGCGAGTGCTCTGTTCTTTTTCATGGGAAATGTCTCTCGTAAATGAGGCTTAGGCTTGGTGAGCACCGATGCTGATTAAGAAACACACGATCCAGGTGATGAAGTAGGCGAGGTTCTGGTTCAGCAGCTTGGCGCGCTGATAGAGGTAGACCGGCACCACGAACACCCAGCCTTTGAAGCGGCTTATGTCATGGCCGGCTTGCTTGAGTCGCTTGGAGTCGAGAACCGACAGGGCGATGTTCAATAGCAGAGTCACGTACCAGTAACGGTTCTCCGTCATGGCTCGCTCCCACTGGGCTTCGGTCGCGCCTAGCAATCCCGCGACGAAGGATTCCAGCAGGTAGCCAATGATTGGCGCGAACGCCAGCAGCCAGATGATCTTGTTATTCACGCCTGCGCCGGTCAGTGGTGGTGGTGCGATGTCTTCCAAGTGCTGGCGCAGTTCGGTCTGCTCGATCTGCGCCCACCCTGGCATTCCTTTCTTCCAGACCATCGATCCATAGGTCAGCTTGCCGCTGCGGATCAGGGCGATGATCTGCTGCTGGTCGAAACCGCCTTTGCGCTCGCCTTTCTCTTCGTAGAACCAGGAAGTTTCGATAGTGGTGTTTGCGTCCTGCATTACAGGCTCCTCTGGGTTGGTTATGGTCCAATTTGGTTGATGTTCGGTTTTTCTGGCCCTTCATGTCAATTGGGGTGTTAGCCAACCATTCAGGCTGAATGGAGGGTTCATGGCCAATAACGACTTGAAACGTCTGGCGGTGCTCACGGGTAAGGCGATTGCCAAGCACCGAATACGAATGGGATTGACGCAAGAAGAGGTGGGCGTTCGGTTAGGGATTGGAAACGAAGCGGTCTCACGAATTGAGCGAGGACTTCGAAAGCCCAACATTGAGCGCCTAATCGAGTTCGCGAGCATTTTCGAATGCGATTTGGCGGAGTTATTGACGGAAATGAGTCCACGGACTACGGAGCAATCAGCACGTATCCATGACTTGCTTGCCCAGTTGGCACCAGAGGATCGTCAGCTGGTGATGGATATCGTGGAACGCTTGGCCGGTAGGCTCCGGTCCTAATGCGCTTCTGCTATGGACCGGAGCATGGGATGTCCTCTCCATTTCGCCAGCCTTCATCCTGCGCGCGGTGCTTGATCGCTGATCTTGCTTGAGTCCTTCGATCCCCAAAATGGGATGCTCAGGAGTTCCTTGGCCTCCTGTTGATCCGTTTTAGGTATGCTGAGTAAGGCGAGCGTTAATCGAGCGAATGAAACGCTGAAATAGCAGTAGTGCTAGTCCAACAGTGATGAGCACCGGCCAGAAGCGCAGCATGAGCACCAGCAGCGCAACGGCCACCGCACAGCTGGCCAGCACGCCGATGAACACGAACAGCAAACCAATGAAGCGCACCAGGTTCATGGCGCGATCCTCCTCGTAGGTTGAGTGGTGGGGGATGCCGCGGATGTCACTCCGCGGTATGTTGGGCCCGAGCTTCGGCGCGGGCTTTCAGCAGCGTTGATAGGGTGGGTTTCGGCGTAGCCGGTGGTTCTGCTGCAGGAGCGCTCGAAGGGGGCGATGCGGGAGTCGGCTCCGGGAAGAACTCCTCGGCGATGGCCCCCGTTTCCTCGTCACTGTCCTCGAAAGCGCCATTGGCAAAGCCCAGCCGTGCCGTGGCGTCCAGCGCTACCTGATCGAAGCCGGAGGCCTGGCGTGCTTCATCGAGTTCCCGCGCTTGCAGCAGCGCTTCCTCCATCGACAATCCTCTGCGCACCGTGATGTCGACATAGAAGATCGGCGAGCCATGGCTCTGCCGGGTGGACTTGCCGCGCAGGTGCAGCTCCAGCGGCAAGCACGCCAGGCGGTTGCCCGAGATCGCTTGCAGGTACTGCAGCCGCGCCGCCAGGGTGCGGATGCTGTTGAAGCCGGTGGTGCGAAACACGAAGCTGCCCAACGGATCCTCATCACCGATGGCGACGTTGAGGCGACCGTAGGGCTTGCAGGCACCGCCCTTGGCCAGCGGACAGCCATCCGGCGAAGGGCAGGGCAGCGAAGCGATACCGTCCTGGCCACGGCGCTTGCAGGTTTCGCCGTTGCCGACACACAGCGGCCGCCCGGAATGCCGATCGAACAGGCAGTACTCGGCGCGGAAGTTCAGCTCCGGCGCGTTGAACAGCAGGCGGATCGGAATGCTGCGGATCTTGCCGCCCTGGGCCTTGCGCAACTCCTCGTCCAGGGGATGGGGCAACCAGCCATCCCGCAGTTGGACCTGCGAGGTGAGGGTGAATTGATCGTCCTTCTCCGGCAGACGCTTGCCGTTCTTCTCGACGACCTTGCCGATGGAAATCCGTCCGAGCACCGGCGGGGTAATGGCCAAGCCTTTGAGCATGGTGGTTCTCCAGTAGATGAATAAAAAAGACCACCCCGGCGCAGGGGAAACGCCGAGGTGGTCAAGGGGGAAGCGAAATCAGGTGATCAGGAAGCGCCGGCTGCCGACCTTGGTGGTGGGGTAGCGCGCCAGCAGGTAGGGTTTTTCCTTGAGCAGCCGAGACACATCGAGCACCACGCTGTCCTTGGCCTTGCGCCAGGACACCGCGCCGTTGGTGAACAGGGCCCGGCTGGCATCGCCCATGGCCTGCTGCAGTTGCTGTTTCAGTTCGGCTTCGCGCTTGCTCTGCAGCTCCAGACTGGCGCGTACTGCCTGCAGTTCATCAAAGGCCGCCGACAGCAGCGGATCCTGGGTGAAGTCCAGGGTGTGGCCCTGGTCCTCCGGGTATAGGCAGCGCAGGGCCTGCTCCGCCGAGTCGGAACCATCCGCCGGCGGAGGCGTATCGCGTTGCACGTAGCCCCAGAAGTCGCGCTCCAGCTCGATCAACCGGGCGATGAGCTCCTCGTCGCGCTCGATGCGGTGGATCTCCAGGTGCTGGCCGCTGAGTAGCACGGCCACGTCGGCCGCCTGCTTGCCGGTGGCCAACTGGTGCATCACCTGCAACTGCACGTACACCGGCACGCCTTCCTTCCACAGGCGGGCGCCGTTGATACCGGCGGTCTTGCATTCGAGGATCTGCACGTCGATGGCGCCAATCACCTCGCGATCGATGTTGGCCAGCATCCAGTCCAGTTTCGGATCCGGATGCTGCAGCACGGCATTGATCCGCCGTACTCGGTTGCCGGTACGCTGGGCATAGTGGTTGGCGACAATGGGCTCGAGGATGTTGCCCCAATAGGTCGGGCTTTCCTCGTCGTTCGGATCGCTCTTGGGCAGTCCGGCATCGCGGCCGGTCTTTTCCAGCCACAGCTCCAGCTGCGACTTGTAGGGGTTGAGGCCGACCGCAGCCGCGGCGTCAGAGCTGCCGATCCCGTGCTTGCGTACGGCCAGCCACTCATCACGGGACAGGTCCTTGGTACCGACCAGGCGCAGGGCAGGGCGCTGTCGTGTTCTGTTGGGCGTGGAATGGGCATGGGGCATGAGGTTTTTTCTCCGGACATAAAAATGCCCGGCCGGCAGAACCGGTCGGGCATAGGGGCAATGGCCGTCAGGCCATCAATGGGAGGACTGCATCCAGGCGGGGCTGGGATCTCTCCCACTTACCGGGCTACAGCACCGGCTGTAGCGGTCGCCGACTGACGTCGCTGTGCGTGATGAGCACGAACCTTCTCGCGCCAGCCGGACGAGAGTTCCTTGGCCATATCGAGATAGCGCAGCGGGCAGCTGTAGTAGTACGGCGCCATGGACTCGTCCATGGCTTTGTACCCCCACTCACCGCCACTGCGTTGCAGCAGGTCGCAGCGGATGTAGCGCATGGACTCGCCGGGAGCGAGGTCTGGGTGAACGCCTTCGGCTTTCGCCGTCACTTCGGTGACCGACCACAGCACGTTGCCGCGCAAGGTATGCACAAGCACACGAACATAGGCCCGTGCCGTGTCTTCGGGGCGGATCAGAGTTTGGATGAGTTCTGCCCGGGTACGGGATGAGAACAGCCAGCCCATGAGAGAGGTCTCCAATGAAATACCGGAGCCCACTCCCCAGGAGCGGAACCCCGGTGGGTGGAAGAAAACGCCCAACGCCGCGGTACCAGCGAGCTACCGCTGAACGAGAGGAGGGAACGGCCGTCAGGCCACCAACTGCAGGGCCGCCTCCAGGGCGCGTTGCTTGATCACTGCCCCTTGACCGAACCAGGCCGAGTCCATGCGGTACTCGTTGCTACGCGCCCGGCGTTCGTGGTCGACGTACTCGGTGACGGCATTGAGCAGGCCCCAGGCGGTGCCATTGGCGGCTTCCAACTGCGAACCGCGGCCGCGGCCTTCGTACAGGCTTTGCACCCGACGCAGCGCGCGCTCGTTCGGTAGGGCATCCGGCAACGGATTGTTGGGTTGGGCATCGCAGAGCACCTGCATGAAATAGCCCATCGTCTCGTGCCACTGCACCTTGCGCTCGGCCAGATGGCGCATGCGGTACATGAATTCGTCCCATTGCGAGACGGCGATACCGAGTTGCTTTTTCACCGCCTGGGCATCGAAGCGGGTGCTGTGCGGCACCTTGATTGCCCGGGTAGCGCCATCGACGGCGATGGTCAGGGTGTTGTTACACACCACCCGCACCGTGGTTGGCGTCGCCGTGGTGGCTAGAGTGCCGTCGCAGGAGGTGGCCAGCAGCAGGTAGCCGTTGACCAGGTCGTTGCCCTTCAGCGAGGTGTTTTGCCCCGTGCGTGCCAGTGCCCAGAACTTACGACCGCCCTTGAGCACACCGGCGGTTTCCAGCTCGTAGCCGGAGACCTGGGTGAGGTCGCGGTAGAACTCCAGCACTTCCCGTGGCTGCACCACCTGGTAGCGCTGGGAGACCACCGAGAGCGGTTCCTTGGTGTCGGAGCGGTAGAGCACCTTCTGTTCGGGGAAGGAGTGGATGCTGCCCAGGTGCCCGACCGCGTCGGCTTTGAAGTGCACCGGGCTTTCCTGGATCTGCCAGTCCATACCGGCTTCGTGCTGCCAGACCTCCAGCGGTTGTTTCGGCGAAAGGCGGCTGCCCAGACCATGCCAGGGGGCTTCGCCGACATAGGCCATGCGTTCGATGAGATGAGCCATGATGAGTTTCCTGTGAGCAATAGCCGGCATAAAGCGCTGCGCGAAGCGCAGCACCGGCGAAAGGGATGAAGGAGAAGGGGAGCGAAGAACGAAGCCGATCAGGTCGGCAGGTTGAAGCGATGCCCGCAAATCAGGCAGAGGTTGTTGGCGAGCACATGGCGATCCAATTGGTCGCCGAGCTGGGCCCCGAGCGCACAACCGCCAACGCCACCGGCCAGGCTGCCAAGAATGGCGCCGGACAACGAACCGAGGGTGATGCCCAGCGGACCGGCAATGGCGCCGACTGCCGCGCCGGCCTGGCTGCCGGCCAGCGCGGCGGATGCACCGCGTGCTGCGCCACCGATCGTGCCGACGAAGGCACCGATCTTCATGGCGGGATGCAGGGATGCGATCTTGGGAGAGTTACAGCGAGGGCACTGCAATGACATAGCTGGGAGGCCTCCATGGTGGGTTTGTCATTGCAGTGATATAGAGCTGAAATTTTTTCTGATCGATTGGTGCAGCCAAGCATTATGAATCGCATGAGAGCCACCCCACGCTACCCCGAAGCCTTGTAAATCGGGCCTTTCAAAGGCGATGAAACCTCATTTCAACAGGCTGTTTCTGACAATCGGCCTTATGTAGTCACCCTAGAGTCTTTACGGGTACTAGTGTCTCGCGCTAGCCTCCGTGTATGGCCTCTGGCCATGAATGGATGCGTATTTAGGAGACTGGGATGGCTCGTCGCCGCAGAACCTCGCTCATCGAGGACCTCATTGAGATTGCTAGCCGCTTGCCGTGGTGGGTAAGTCTGCTCATCGCTTTGGGCAGTTGGCTCATTCTCCATCCTATTGCTAACAGTCAGCCTGAAGTCCCCAAAGACTTGCACCAGATGGGGCAATCAGTTGCCGGTCAGCTCATTCGCACTTTTGCCTTTTTCGGCCAGTTCGTGTTGCCTGCGGTATTCGTTCTAGGAGCCATTGGTTCTTTGGTTGCTAGGGCAGAACGCAAGAAGCTGCATGCAAACGCGGCGAACGCGAGAGAGCCTGGGCAAGTAATCGAAGGCATTAGCTGGCGCGAGTTCGAGCTGCTGGTCGGAGAGGCCTTCCGCCGCAAGGGATATACAGTTATCGAAAAGGGCGGCGATGGACCGGATGGTGGCGTTGACCTGGTGTTGCATCTGGGAGCTGACAAGTATCTAGTGCAGTGCAAACATTGGAAGTCCATCAAGGTTGGCGTCACGGTGGTTCGCGAGTTCTTCGGTGTTATGGCTGCGGAAGGAGCTGCAGGAGGCTTTGTTGTTACATCGGGTAGATATACTGCTGAAGCCAGGAAGTTTTCGGAAGGTCGCAATATTCAATTGGTCGATGGTGTTCTACTCGAACGATGGATCAACATTCGCTCGGAATCTAGATCTGCCACCCAGCAAAATGCTGACGCAGATATAAATGCTATCCAATCAGAAAGCCCAAGCTGTCCTGTTTGCAATGAGCCCATGATCGCTCGAACTGCTAAGCGTGGGGCGAATATTGGTATGCAGTTTTGGGGGTGTCAAGAATATCCGGCTTGTCGAGGGGGAAGAAATAAATAGTACATGATTGTTTGTGGGGCGTTTGACTATCCATTCGAAGTATTTTGATGTAATTGGTGAGTTTTGTGTTTGGGTCCTTGTTTTAATATGCGGGATTTAAATTTAAGAGGTCTTCCATGTCGATTCCTCCAGAGCATAGTGGCCGTTATGTCTATCACTTTTCCCACATCGATAATCTACCGAATTTGCTAAGGTCGGGATTTTTAGCAAATAATCATAAAGGCTTTCCAAGATTTGGGCATCACTCAATTGCGGCTTCGGGAATCCAGAAGAGGCGTGCAGAAATGGCCGTTCCTTGTGGACCCGGGGGGTGTGTTCATGATTATGTTCCTCTCTATTTTGGCGCGATCAGCCCAATGCTGCTTGGCGTGATTAACGCAAAAAACGTAGATCAGATGGAAATTCTTTATTTTGAATTTCCTATATCCATACTTCAGCGTGGTGATGTGGTGTTCACCAATGCATCGGCGAATACGGTTATTCCTCCGCAGTTCTTTGATAATCCCGATGAGTTGTGTAAGTTGAACTGGGAGGCTATTGATAGTCGTAAGTGGGGGAATGTCAATGATGACTTCCGACATCAGCGAATGGCGGAAGCTCTTGTGTATGGGAGTCTTCCTCTGGCGGCGGCAGCGCGCTGCGTTGTATGGAATGAAGGGATAAAGAAGCGGGTAGAGGATATTGTTGCGGAAGCTGGTGTGCCTTTTCCAGTGATTGAATTCGAATCCCCAGAAAGACGCCACTGGTTTACTAATTTTCAGGAGGCAGCAAGGAAGGGGACGAGTATAGTTACAGGGCCGCGAGAGATATCAATGATATTTTCGGCGGCTTGCCAGGAAATGCTCTCGGATATAGGTAAGCACCAGGAGTCTGCTGAATTTGAGGATGAGGTAGAACTTTTAAATGCACTAAGGGAGGACTTTGGGTGTCTTGCTCAAACGGCAGAGTTGGTTGGGCTTAAATCCGAAAATGGCGTACATAAACGAACTGTTGATGTCCATACTAAGGAAGTTGTGGCGAAGTTGCTCTCCCTTCGTGAGTATGGTGAGCTTAAAGAGGGGCAGCGAGTACTGGTAGAGCTTGCGGCATATTTGCACGATATTGGTAAAGGGCCGCGCTCCCGCTGGGATTTTAATGGCGGATTACAAAAAGTTGACCCAAATCATCCAGTTGGCGCTATGCCAATGATGGTCAACGTACTGACCAGGGTGGTCGGAAATGTCTCGGCGATAAAGGCAACGACCCTTGCCAAGCTAGTTTGCTATCATGATCTTGTCGGTGAAGTGCTTGGAAAGGAGCGAGATGCACGGCAAATTTTGGATGTTGTCGATAATAAATCTGAGCTGGATATGCTCTTTGCGCTGGGCAAGGCTGATGCAACAGCGTTAGCTGAGCATTGGTGGGATGAAACCGGCGCAGAACGGTTGTATGATTGGTGTCTCGAGTCTATGTAAAAAACGGGAGTTAGAGGTCTGCATGATTAGTTTTCTTGATGGAGACATGTTCGAGACTCCTGCGGATATTCGAGTGAATACCGTAAACTGTGTTGGAGTTATGGGGGCTGGGGTCGCGCTGGCTTTTAAAAAGCTTTTGCCTGAGATGTTCAAGGATTATAAAAAAGCTTGTGATGCTGGCTTGGTTCGTCCAGGAAAGTTGCATGTATGGCGTTCTTTGACGGGCGATTGGGTAGTTAATTTTCCAACAAAGAGGGACTGGCGAGATCCTTCAAGATATGAGGATATCGATACAGGTTTGGACGCTCTGTATGAATTTCTTGCTCCACTGGGAAGCGTAACCGTAACAATTCCAGCTTTGGGATGTGGGCACGGCGGATTAGACTGGGGACGTGTTTCTCAGATGATCAGAGAGAAACTTTCTGATTTACCGGCAAACCTGTTGGTATTTTCGCCCTCAGAATCTAGGCGGGTTGGCACTGCTACAGCTGGCGAGGATGAAAGTCTTGAAGTAAAGCGCGCAGGGTATACTGCATCTTCATTCGCGAGTTTTTCTAATAAAACTGGCTCTACTATTTATGCTAAGGGTGATTTGGGAGCGCTAAACGAGCCCTGGATATCTGTTTTTCCTTCGCGCAATCCCTCTATGAGAGAGATGTCGGCTCTTGAATCAATTTCTTCGGAGCTTTCCAGGAAAGGAGATGGTATTACCGTCGCTCTGATTTATAACAATCGTTCTAGTGAAGATGTAGCTAGAGTTTTTTTAGATCGCGGAATGAATGTTGTAATGATCCTTCCTTTTGGCGTGTTAACTAGGAAGAAAATAGCGGTGGAAGCGGGGGGCGATTGCTCGGGCTCAATAACGCTAATATCTGCTGTGGCCCCGGGTGAAAAGTGGAGTCGATTTACCTTGGCCGGTGCCACAGATATCCTAAGTGGTAATTCATCGGCAGCACTTTTGTCTGACCCAGAAGTAGGCTGGGTTTTGAAGAGATCTAATTCTGACTGGCGACAGCTCGCAAAGTTCTTCATACGCTATGATGTTATGTCAAACGAGAGTAGAAGTTTACTGGCTGAGGCAAATGCTTTTGCGATTGGTCGACGTTCGACAGATGGTGCGCCGAATGTTGAGAATCTTTTAAGTGCATATAGAGGTGAGCCAGTATTTTCTGACGGGCGTAAGGATGGCTGTGCTGATGTAGATAGCACCGAAAGTCTCGGAGTTGGAAAAGAGCTTGTCTCATTGACTGTTGATCTTGACAAATATCCCTTTGAGCTGTGGGTGAAGATACTAGAGTCCGTTAGGTATAGCGGGGCGCAAGGGTTGGTTCTTAAAGTTGATGTTGAGGATGAGGGGGCAGCAAAGTCATTGAGAGAAATTATTTCTTTGATAAAGCATTAGTGTAGAGACTTTTGATTTTATTGGTTTTATTTTCGTGATGTTGTAGTGAGCGAATTCTTTGGGTTCTGTTAGCTGTTATAGATTCATGTGAGAGTCGAGGGGTATTAGTGTTTTAGTCCGTCCTGCACATAAATTCACCATGTTCTCTCACGAGTTCCTTCGGTACACTCTTTTACGTCATCATCGATTACGTTTCCTGGCTTGATACATTCCTTCATGGATCTACGGGTGCCTCTGTTGGCTTCCCGTTCGTGTTGGGCCTGCATTTTAAGATTTCTTCGTGCCCCTTCCGCGAGTGGTCCTTTTCCATCGGCCAGGCTTTGCATGATACTTTTCTCAATATACTGCGCAGGAACTTCGATGATGGGCTTCATCGTTTCGGCAGCTTCGGCGAGGGCGGTTTTCTCTTCGGCAGATACGATGGCGGTACAGCTAAATATGGCAAGAGAGATCAACGCTTTCTTCATCTGAGTTACATCCGTGTAGTCCGAGATGGGCATTATCTCGGGATGTGTATAGTCAGCTAGACCTTAAGCTGATCGTGCCCAGCGTCAATAAGAAAGATCTGGAATAGTGAGCGGCGCCTAGTCCGTGGTCATGCCCATCACCTTATCTCTCTATGCAGGCTTATCCCTGCTGCCTATGCCTCATGTCTCCCTGGCGGATTTCTCTCGGGCAAACCAACGCCTAGCAACCGTCTGAGTTATCTCTATCCCGCGTCTTGTCCGGCCAAGTTTCGATCAGCTTCATCGTACTCAGGGCTAATTTCCCCATTGGCTGGATCCCAAATCGTTCTCTTTTTGATTGCGCAGAGCTTGAGATGGTACTTTAGGGGGTTAGGATTTTTTCTAACCTGCTTCCGAGGTGTTGCCAGGCCTCTGCTTTCTCGTTGGCGTAGTCATAATGGAGATAGTGTCGGCGAACTTTTGATCCACCCAGCAAGTGGTTCTGGCAGCGATCAATTATCTCCAGCGTTATACCGAGCTCTTGCATCATGGTTGCACCTGTGCGGCGCAAGTCATGAGGTGTCCATTCGCCTTTAGTACCTTTGCTCAGTACTAGTGAGTCATTATGATGGCGACCAGTAAGTGGTTTGCTACGGTTCTTGAAACGGCACTGCCGATCACCGATCAGCTTGCTGACCGTCTTGGTGTCGACATGGCTGTTCTCGTCCTTGCTCGGGAAGCAGAACGGGGTATGGCCGGTTTCGTCTTTCAGTCGCTTGAACTGCTCCAGCGCGAATGGCGATAGAAACACATGGTGATCCTGGCGCTTGCCCTTATGCCCTTTGGTGGCCTCGGCGGGGATAAACCAGGTGCCTTTCTCCAGATCCACATCCCGCCATTCTGATTTGAGCAGCTCGCCGATACGGCAGAGAGTGCTTAGGCAGATCCAGACGGCGCATTGCACGCGTGGGTTTACCGGACGGATGCCTGAGTATTTCTGTCCGGCGGGGAGGGCGTCGTAGTCGCGTTCCAGGCGGGCGAAGACATCACGCAGCTCGCGGATTTCGTCAGGGGAGAGCAGGCGATCGCGCTGTTCCTCGTAGTCGTGGTCGAGCAACTTGTTGACATCAATTAGGTCGGCCGGGTTGCCGTCGGCCATCAGGGTGCGCCATGGTTTGCGTTTCTCGGCCCAGCGCAGCATCTGGCCGATGTCCTTGCTGCGGATCACTACGGTGCGGTTCAGGCCACGGGCTTTGACTGAGCGCAGGACCTTGAGCAGGTCTTTCTCGGTCAGGGTGCGCAGCGGCTTCTTGCCAATAAGTGGAAGCACGTCTTTGGTGAAGCTGCGACGCAGTTCGGCATTACCGTCCTGGCGTGATACGCCATCACGCATCCACTCCTCAAAGAGGTCGGCGACTGTCTTGTTTTCTGCGGCCTGACGTTCAGCTTCGGCAATGGTCGCGGCGATGGCGGCCTGGGCTTCGATCTTGGCAGCCTTACGGGCAGCGGTGGGGTCGATCCCTTTGGCGGCTATCGCTTTCACTTCGTCGCGTTCGGCGCGAATCTGCGCTAGCGATTTCTTCGGCCAACTGCCCAGGCTGTGGTCGCGCTTTATTCCATCCTGCTTGAATTCGTAGCGGAACTGCACCGTCACACCACGCACGCCGGCACGGACTTTAGCGACCAGGCCCCCGTCCTCGCGGAGGATCCGGCCATCATCGGCTGTGGTGAGTGCTTCCAGTTGCTTGGCTGTCAGTTTGGCCATGTCCTACCCCTTGCCTAATTCGATTTCATGGAATTTTACCCCACTTTTACCCCACCGAATCGCTTGGCTGTCGGTGGATGCTCATGGACCGTGATGGACGCTAATTTAGCCTGTATTCCCCGTATTTACTAGGGTGTAGGCGATCCGTCAGTGTCCACTAGCGTCCATGGAAATCCATGAAATAAGAGCATGGGGTACAAGGGGTAGAATATTAAAATTCCTCGTCCCCATCTCTTTGCATGACGCGTCCACGATGCCCTGGAAGCTGTCCTACCTTCCGCCACGCCCCCGAAAATACCTCGCCGTCTCCTCATCCGTACAAAACACGTAGCACCCCTTCATCCCCCGGGTCATCAGCGTCCGGTAGGTGTTCTTGATGATCAGGTCGGTCTCCTTGCGCGCCAGTTCCGGGTTTTCCTTCATCAGTTTCTTGTAGCCGCGGATGGACTTGTCGTGGCGGTCGCGTTGTTCGGGGGCGGTGATGATCTTGCCGTCGCGGACGATCAGGTCCGGGCCGATGATGACGCCGATGTAGTCGACCTCCAGGCCCTGGCAGGTGTGGATGCAGCCGACCTGTTCGATGGAGTTCTCGGCGATGATCCAGAGGCTGCCGTCCTGGTCGAGGTTCCATTGGCGCTGGTAGTCGCCGATGACGATGTCCTGTTGCCGGGGATCCTTCTTGCTGCGCCACGGCCAGCAGTAGCCGGCCACGACGCGGGCCTTGTTGTTCTGGTTCCGGGCGGCGATGGCGGCGTGCAGGGCCTCGGGGGTGTCGAAGACCTTGAAGTCGTACTGGCTGGCGTCGAGTTGCTGGTTGGCGGTCGGGCGGATGTCGAGCACGTCGTCGAGCCAGGCGAGGTAGCTGTCCGAGCCATTGCAGCGGAACTGCGAGGCGAGGCTGTATTCCTCGATCGTGGCGCCTTTCGCCTTGGCGAACTCGCGGATGGCCTGCTTGCTGCCGATGTCGCTGAGGGTGACGCGTTGGTCTTCGTCGATGAAGAAGATGACGCACTTGGAGGCTTCGATCAGTTCCTTGATCTGGTTCTCGCCGAGGTTGCCGTAGAGCCCGCTCTTCTCGTTCAGGCGGTGGGCTTCGTCGACGATCAGCATGTCGAAGGTGTTGGGCTCGGTCTCGATGAAACCGCCGGAGCCGGTGAACATGTGGGAGAAGCGGCTGCGGGTGATGGAGCCCACCAGCCTGGATTCGTAGACCTTGCGTGGCGCGGCGTTCTTGGACACGTACTTGCCGACCAGGCCGAGCCCGGTGAGGTGGACCAGCAGGTTGATCGCCACCACCGTCTTGCCGGTGCCCGGGCCGCCCTCGATGATCAGTACACGGGGATGCGTCTCGGAGGCTGACCTGGCCGCGGCGATGGCGGACTCGTAGATTTCCTTCTGGTCGTCGATCAGTACGAACTCCGGTTGGGCGGCGAGCAGGCCCTTGAGCGAGTCGGCCAGGGCCTTGGACGGGCGGATCCGGCCGTTGGCCAGCTCGTAGAGCACTTCCTTGGCGTCGCCGGTCCTGATGTGCTGCTTGATGAAGCTGCGCAGGCGCGCCAGTTCGTCCTTGCCCTTGAGGAACAGCGGGGCCTTTTCCATGTAGTCGCGGTAGTGCGGGGAGTCGATCACACCGTCGCGCGGGTAGTTGTGCAGGTAGGCGCAGGGGCGGACGGAAATGCTTGCCTCGTAGACCGCCTCGTTGAAGCCCTCCAGCAGGGTAGCGTAGGACCAGGCCTGGTAGGAGGGATGGACGACCTCGCGCAGGCCATTGCCCAGGGCGGTGCGGACGATGGCGTCCTTGCCGGTGGCGCTGGCCTTGCTCCACTGCTTCAGTTCGACCAGCACCGCGTTTTTGCCTCCCGACTCGTCGCGCCCGGTGAGGGTGATGTCGATGCGCTTGGAGGTCTGGGGGATATGCAGCTCGATGGCCAGGCCAGTGTCGTCGGGCACTTCCTCGTCGCGCAGCACCTTGGCCATGTAGCCGAGGGAGCCTTTCCACGAGTTGATTTCCGAGTTGCCGACGCTTTTGCCGGTGACCGCCTTGAAATGCTGGAGGATCACCTCTTCGATATCGTCGTTGTCGCTGTCTTGCAGGAACTGCTTCTTGGTCGCTTCGTAAACGATCACGTCGATCTTCCCTGATATGGCCTTTCTTCAGAACTGGTCGTATTTCTTGCTGCTATTCCGGGCTTTCTCTACCGGGTATTTCCGGTTGTTCTGCTCCAGCTTCTGCCGGGCGGCGGCATCCAGGTCGACGCCGAGGACCGAGGCCAGGCGCACCAGGTACATGAGTACGTCGGCCAGTTCGTCCTGCACCGCCTGGGCGGTGTCGGGATGGCGCGCGGCGTCTTTCGACTGCTCCTCGTCCATCCATTGGAAGATCTCGCTGAGTTCGCCAACCTCGCCGGTCAGGGCCATGACCAGGTTCTTCGGCGAGTGGAACTGGGCCCAGTTGCGCTCGGCGGCGAAACGATCGAGGGCGGCGGCGAGCTGGCCGACGTCTACCAGGGAGGAGGGGGGCGATGCGTTTGTCACGGCGATATCCAGGAATCTTTTCGGGCTGGCGGCGAGGCGGGGCCTCGGGCGTCTGCGACGCCATTGCCCGCCACCATACTTCCTTCAGACGAAGGGAGAAAGATCGTAGGGATTCTTCATGGGATAGGGGGCTACAAGCTGTCGGACATGCCCTCGGCGAATCGTCAGCCACCATGGGCTTTTGCTGCTTCCTGCGGTCCAGGAGTTCGCTCCATGCTGAGCTTGCTCTCCCATGCTGGCTTCAGCTCGAGGAGACAAGGGTGTCTGAGCGACGTTTTCCTACGATGCCTGGTGCGCGAGCGCAGGGCGAGATGCGGCAGGAATGGGATGAAGGTTCACAGAGAAACCAGCGCCCCCTGAGCAGATACTCTCTGCCCGAGGGGCGCATGGCCTCAATCCTCAACTTGCATGACAAGGCGCCGCCTGGTGACCTGAATGCTCACCTTGCAGCCAACCTCAAAGCCCGCAGCCTCCAGCCAGTCGCCACTCAAGCGCAGGTAGGGAATTTGCCGTGGTTTGCCACGACGTTCCCAATCGCTATGACGGCTTTTATAGAGCTGGTAGCCGATCGTTAGAAGTCGAGAATTCGAAAGAGGGGATTTCTGGGTAGCCATGATTTTTTCCTGTGTAGGTAAAAAACCGCTTGGCTTTCGGGAGCGGCTAACCGCCTAGAGAAGGTGTGTTCAGCACCTGGCCGGCAGGGTAGCGAGGGGGCATCCATGGGTCAAGCGATGGGCTGCCCGGATCGAATGCCTCGCCGAGGCGCCAGCCGGCCCCTTCACAACCCCCTCTGCCGCGCCACCCCCATCTCCCGCTGCTCCTCCTCGCCAATCTCCTTCAACGCCACTTCTCCCACTCCCAGCGCGCGTTCCACGCTGAGTTCGCCGCCCTGGGCGGCGAGCAGGGCCTGGAGGCGTTGGAGCTCGCCGCACCAGAGGGTTTCGATATCGCGGTCGCGCTGGCTGTCGCGGTTGGCGTTGAGGGCGACGGCGCGCAGTTGCAGGCGGCCGTTGTCGGCCTTGCCGCCGACTTCCAGGCCGTAGCCGGGGGTGGCGGGTTTGCGCAGGACGACCCTGCCGGTCTGCGCCCAGGCGGTGGCCATGCCTTCGCGGACTTCGTAGCCGAGGCTGGCGAGGCCCTGGAGCACGGCCTGGCGGCGGGCGAGGGCGGCCTGTTGCTGGAGGTGGGCGGTGAGGATGGCGTTGCATCGCTCGGTGAGTTCGGCGAGTTGCTGCGGATCGCTGTCGGGCTGGCAGGCGGCGCGCTGGAGCAGTTCGGCGTGTTCGGCGGCGCCCAGGGCGGCGACTTCGCTGGCGAGGTCTTGCAGGTGTTCCAGGCGCTGGCGTTGCTGCTGGTGTTCGCGGGCGGCCTGGGCGAGGTCGAGGACCAGGCTGTCGAGCAGCAGGTTGCGGCGCTCCGGGCGCTGTTCGGCTTCGGCGCGTGCCAGTCGCTCGAGGAACGCTTGGGCGCTGGCCTCGCCTTGCAGCAGTTGCAGTTCGGCGATGTGCCGGTCGATGCGCGCCAGGCGCTGTTCGCGCGGGGCGTCCTGTTGCTGGCGGGCGCGCCACTGTTCCAGGGTGATGGGCGTTTCGTCGGTCTTCAGGCGCTGGGCGAGTTCGTGCTGGGCTTCGCTGAGGCGTTCCTCGGCGGGGGCGCTGGCGAGGGCGGCGAAGCCTTGGGCGAGCAGGGCTTCCGCGTCGTCGCGGAGGGCGCCGTCGGCCAGCGCTTGCAGGGTTTGCCGGAGTGCCGCGCTGGCGGCATCGGGCTTGGCGTCGAGGGCCTGGAGCAGGGCGCTGGCGTTTTCCTGGAGGCGGCGGTGTTGCTGGCGCGTTTCCGCGGCCTGGCGGATGGCGCGCTCTTCGCGTTCGGCGAGGTCGCGCTTGAGGAATTCGCTTTCGATCTTCACCTGTAGTTGCACGTCCAGCCAGCGTTCCTGTTCGAGCAGGGCGTGCAGGCTGGCGCGGCGGGCGTGGGCGGCGGCGCGCTCGGCGTCGCTGAGCTGGGCGAGCCGGCTGGCCTGGTTTTCCCAGCGCGCGAGGGCCTTGTCCAGGCGTTGCAGGTCGCGCTCGCAGGTGGCGATGGCTTCTTCCCGGGTGACGATTCGTACGACTTTCGGTCCGCTCATTGGGAGGCCTCCGCTGCTGCCGTGGGATGGGGTTCCGCGCTGGGCGCCAGGGCTTTCTCGATGGCGGCGCGCAGCCGTGCGCGTTCGTTGTCGCCGTCGTGGTACCAGCCCTGGGAGGAAACCCGGTGGAGGTGCGGGATCGCCCGTCGCAGCACCGAGGGTCGCCAGATTTCTCGGGCGCGGGCGCGTTCCAGCAGCGGGTGGCAGGGGGCGTCGCATTCGATGCCGATGGCGTAGAGGCCGGTGGCCGGGTTCTCGATGGCGAAGTCGAGGCCGAAGGCGTCGCCTTCGCTGGCGGGTGCGGCGGACCAGCCCAGCGAGCGGATGTACTCGCCGACGATCTCGCTGAAGCCGTCGTGCCGCTGGTAGTGCTGGCGGCGCTGGTCGCTGCGGTCGGTGTGCAGGCGCTCGAGCAGCTGGCCGGTGCCGGCGAATTCGCCGGCGGACAGTGCGCGGGCGTATTCCAGGTAGCCTTGCAGGTAGTCGCGCGGGCTGCTCGGCGAGCGCTGGGTGCCGAGCATGTCGGAGATGTCGCCGATCGGCATCGAGGTGATCATCACCACCTTGCGCCGCGCGCGGGTCACCGCCACGTTGAGACGGCGCTCGCCGCCGGTCTGCCCGAGCACGCCGAAGTTGCGCCGGAAGCTGCCCTGGCCGTTGCGGCCGAAGGTGGAGGAGAAGACGATCACGTCGCGCTCGTCGCCCTGCACGTTCTCCACGTTCTTCACGAACACGCCCATGTCCTCGCCGTCTTCGCTGCGCTCGCGCTCCTCGCTGTAGGCGGCGCGGAACGCCTCGTCCTGCTCGGCGCGCAGTTCCAGGCGCTCCTCGATGAGGTCGGCTTGCTTGCGGTTGAAGGTGACCACGCCCACCGACGGCCGCGCCGCGTAGGGTTGGCGCCAGAGTTCGGCGAGGTAGTCGACGACTCGCTCGGCCTCGCGCTCGTTGCTCTGGTTCTGGTACAGGCCGTTCACCTGGATCAGTTCCAGCGGCTTGATGCGCAGGATGTTGGCCTGCGGATGGCGTACCGGCACGCTCAGGCGGTTGCCGTAGAACGAGGCGTTGGAGAAGCCGATCAGCTCGCGGTAGGCCGAGCGGTAGTGGATCTGCAAGGTGGTGCTGGGCAGGGCGTTGCGCGCCAGTTGCAGGAGGTCCGGGCAGTCCTTGATCTCGCGGCGGTTCCAGGTGTCCTCGTAGGCTTCGCGCTGCTCCTCGTCGGCGTCCTCGTCGGGCGCTTCGCCGTCGAACAGTTCGGCCTCGTCGCTTTCCACGCGGCTGGAGAAGAACGCGGTCGGCGGCATCTGCTTCTCGTCGCCGCTGACCACCGTGACCCGCCCGCGATAGAGGGTCGGCAGGGCGAACTCCACCGGCATCTGCGAGGCTTCGTCGTAGATCACCATGTCGAACAGCCCGGCCTTGAGCGGCAGCACGCGGCTGGCCAGGTCGGGGTTCATCAGCCAGACCGGGCGCAGGCTCATCAGGCCGAGTTCGGCGCCCAGCTCGATGAACTCGCGCAGGCGCCGCGAGCGCTTGCCGGTCAGGCGGGTGACGTCTTCCCACTGCTTGCGGCTGCCCAGGCGCGCGGCGTCGATTCCCTTGCCGAGCAGTTCGCGGTTCAGCGCGCGCATCTGCACGTCGGCTTCGGCGAGGCTGGCGACCCTGGCCCTGGCTTCGTCCTGGCTGAACAGCAGTTCCGGATTGTCTTGTTCCAGGCGCTGCTTCCAGCCCAGCCGCGCTTCGCGATTGAGCATGCGGCGCACCGTGGCTTCGAGTGCTTCGGCGGGAATCGCGTCGAGTCGTTCCTGGCGCTGGCGCAGCAGGGCCAGGAATTCCAGCTCGGTGGCTTCGAGCTGGCCGGCGCGGCCACGGAAGCGCTGGTAGGCGACCAGTTGCGGTAGCGCCTCACGCAGGCGGCCGAGGGCCGGCAGGTTGCTCTGGTTGCCGGCGATGGCGCGGTGCAGCTGTTCCAGCAGTTCGTCGCCGAGCCAGTCGGCGAGCACCTTGAGTTTGTCCAGGCTGAGCTGGCGTGCGGCCTGGCGGATCAGCGCGGCGTCGAGGTCGCCGAGCAGCGCTTCGAAGCGCTGTTTCTCGCCGGTGAGGATCACCGCGTCGAGCTGCTCGGCGCGCGGCGCTTGGGCCAGGCCACGAGCCAGGACCTGGGTTTCGCGCAGTTGCTGGCTGGCGTGGCCGGCCAGGCCGGTCAGTTCCGGACCGGCATCGGTGGCGACTGTCGCCAGCCCCAGGCTCTGTTGCAGCGCCGCCAGTTGCCGGCGCAGCGGCCGCCACTGGCGCTCCAGGTCGCAGGCGCCGAGGAGGGCGGCCAGGCGGCTGTCGTCGTCGGCCTCGCCGTGCTCGCGCAGGAAGCGCCGCAGGCGGCCGCGCCGCAGCAGGCGCAGCGGGTTGAGCCGAGCCAGCCAGGTGCGTGCCTCGAGCACCTGGCGGGCGTGGGCCTGGAAGCGTTCGAGGTTGTTCTCTTCGAGCATGGCGAGGGCCGGCGACAGCAGCGGCGCATGCCGTTCGAGGTCGAGCTGGCGCAGTTGCCGTTCGATCTGCTCGGCCTCCGCCAACAGGCCGTCGCCACGGCTCGGCTGTCCTGGTGCGGCGTCGCGGAACAGCGGCAGCCAGTGGGCCAGGCGCTGGCGCTGCTCCTCGCGCAAATTCAGCAGGGTACCGACCTGGCTTGCCAGCCAGGCGCGGTAGGGCGTCGGGTCGTCGACCTCGAAGCTCGCCGGGTGTTCGTCGAGGGCTTTCTGCCGGGCGTTCTCCGCTTCGCCGAAGGCGCGCAGGCTGTCGGCGAAGGCTTGCAGGGTGGCCTGGTCGGTGGCGAAGGCGCGCAGTTGCGCCAGCGGGCTGCCTTCGTAGCGGGCCGGTAGCCAGAGGCGGACCAGCGGCGCGCAGTTTTCCTCCAGGCGCGCCAGGCTGCCGATGTCCAGCGCCGCCAGGCGCTGGCGCAGGGCCGGGAAGTCCAGCGGCGGCGAGCCTTTCTCCAGCTCGATCAGTTCGCCGAGCAGGCGCCGGTAGCTCAGCCCGGTGGCCTCGTCCACGCGGTGCAGGCTCTGGTGGTAGCGGTCCAGTTCGCCTTCCAGCGCCTCGATACGCGCCGCCAGGCGCTCGCGCTGGCGCTCCCAGCCCTGGGCGCCGCCGGCTTCGGCGAACAGCGCTTCGAGCTGCTCGCGGATGTTGCGGATCACCGGTTCGCGGTCGCGGTTGACGTCGTTGAGCATGACGATGCGCTGGCCCAGGCCCTCGGCCACCAGGCGCTTGTGCACCACTTCCAGGGCGGCGTGCTTCTGGCAGACGATCAGCAGGCTGCGCTGGCGGCCGATGGCGTCGGCGACCATGTTGACGATGGTCTGGCTCTTGCCGGTGCCGGGCGGGCCCTCCACCAGCAGCCCCGGGCTCTGCCGGGCCTGCAGCACGGCGGCCTCCTGGGACGGGTCGCTGGCCACGGTGAAGTAGCGCTGCAACTCCGGCGGGCTCTCGCGGGCTTCCGGCTCGCCGTTCTCGCGCAGGCGCAGCGCGGTCTCCAGGCCGGTGCCGGAGGGCGGCAGGCTCTTCAGCTGGCGCAGGTCCTCGCCGATCGCCTGGCCCATGAAGGTGACGTGGAACAGCACCGCGGCGCAGGCCAGTTGGTCCTGGTAGGGCGTGACCTCGGTGGAACTCGGTGGCAATCCTTCCAGCACCCTAGCACGCGGCGTGGCGAGCAGGCCGAAGGCATCCATCACATCGGCGGCGCGCAGCGCGGAGCGGCCGAGCAATTCGTCGGCGACCTTGCGCCAGCGCTTGCACGGCTCGGGGCCGAGCAGGCTTTCCAGGGCCGGGTTGAGGCGCACTTCCTCGCGCTCGCCGTCGAAGGCCAGCGCCACCTGGCCGCGGCTGCCGACTTCCAGTTGCAGCTTCAGCGGCCACAGCAGCAGCGGCACGATGCGCGTGCGGGTGGTGCCGCGCGGGTCGCGGTTGAGCAGGAAGGGGAAGCCCAGGTAGAGGCCGTCGATGCCGGTGTCACGCTTGTACAGCGAGCTTTGCCGGGACAGCGCGTTGAGCCGCACTTCCAGTTGCGGGTTGGCGAGGAAGCTGTCCGGGTCGAGGCTCACCGCGCGGGCGTTGCGTTGCAGCAGATGGTCGAGCAGGGCGGCGGCGGGGCGTCGCGCGCTGTGCAGTTCGTTGAGGTCGATGCGTGGGGTGCTCTTGCCGATGCTCATGCGCACCAGCGGCCCGCGCATCACCGCGGCGACCACTTTCTTCTCGAAGAAATCGAGGATCTGCGACACGTACTGCTGCTTCTGCGGTTCCAGCCACTGTTCCGGCGGGATCGCCAGCAGCACCAGGACCCTCGCCAACGGCATGCGCCGCTCCAGGCGGAACTGCTCGGCCCATTCGTCGACCCTGGGCACGCCGCTGCGGGCGAAGCCGCTGATGCGTTCGTCGACGCGGCGGTACAGCTCCTGCCGCGAGTGCTGCAACAGGCCGCGCGCGGTCTCCGCGTCGAACAGGTGCACATCGGCGTCGCGGGCCAGGCCGGCGGCTTCCTCGACGATCGCCTCGGCGGCACGGAACTGGCCGATGTTGGCGCTGAGCAGGACGATCAGGTCTTCCTCGGCGATCACCCGGCGCTCGGCCAGGGCCAGCAGGCCGGGGTGCTCGGTGTCCGGCAGGAGGCGCTGGCGCTCCTGCCACTGCGCGGCGAGGCGCGCCCGCGAGGTTGACAGCAGGTAGATGCGCAACTGTTCTTCGGCGAGTTCGATGTGCTGGTGCAGGGCGCGCTGGCGGACGTTCTCGGCGCGGGTCTTGAGCCGCGACAGCCAGCTTTCGGTGTGCAACTGTTCGAGCAGGTCGGGCACCGAGCCGCTGATCAGCCGGTAGCCCTCCAGCGGATGCTCCAGCAGCCAGCCGGGGGTGACGATCTCGCCGCGCTGGATCAGCGGGATTTCCGGGTTCAGCAGCTTGAGCGCCAGCATCAGCCGGAAGTCGTCCTCCAGCCCCTCGTGCTGGGCCACCTGGCGCAGGCCGGCGAGCAGCCTGGGCGACAGGCCGATGTGCTCGGCCCAGGTGACGATCGCCCCGCGCAGCAGGTGGTCGAGGGCCTCCGCCCAGTGCTCGGCCTGGGCCGCGGCCAGGGCGAAGACCGTCGGCTTGCGGAAGCGCCGTGCGCCGAGGGCGATGCTGGCGCCTTCGGCGTCGTCCTTTTCGCTGTCCGCCGAGGCCGGCGCGTCCACCGCCTCGCCGTTCAGCCAGGCCTGTACCTGCGGCCACTGCCAGCGCTGGTGGCGGTCGCGTGCAAGCAGGCCGCGCAGCAGCAGGTGCAACTGCGGGTCGAGGTCGTCGGGCAGCGCCACGCCGTTGGCCAGCACGTGGATCAGGAAGGCGTTGGCGTTGACTCCTTCGAAGCAGGCGCCGCGGGTCAACTGCTCCAGCAGGATCATGCCCAGGCTCCACCAGTCGGAAGCCGCCGCCACGCCGCCGGCGATCGCCTCGGGGGCCATGTAGCGGCTGGTCTCCAGCGGCGAGACGATATCCAGGTCGAACTCCGACAGGCGCGCCGAGCCGAAGCCGCTGATCACCAGGTCCAGTGGCTCGTGGCTGCGCACCAGCAGGCTGGCCGGGCGCAGGTCGCGGTGGCGCAGGCCGGCTTCGTTGAACACGTGCAGGGCGTGGCCCAGCTCGCGGACCACGTGGCGCACCGCCTCGCGGTCCTCCAGCACGGTGCCGAGGTCGGCGAGGCTGCCGCCGGTGAGTTCCTCGACCACTTCGTAGGCGCGCTCGTCCCAGCGGCCGGTGGCGAGGATTTCCGGCACGTGTTCGCGCGGCAGGCGGCGGATCACGTCGTAGATCGCCGGGTCCGGCTCGGCGCCCGGGCGATACAGGGTGAGCACCGCCTGGCGGGCGCTTTCCGCATGTTCGGCCAGGTAGCGCTCGCGCACGCCGTCGCTGCTGGCGATCTGCCGCAGCAGGCGCCAGCCGTCGATCAGGGTTTCCGTGACGGCGGGCTGCGGCGTGGCCTCGGCCTGCATCGGCAGTGGACCTTCGGCCGGCGCGGCGCCGCACTCCAGGCACATCAGGTCGCCGGGTTGCAGCGGGTGGCCGTTGGCGCAGAGCGGGGCGGACGCCGCTGGCGGCTCGCTGGCGGGCGGCGCGATGGCTTCCTGGGTCAGCACCGGCTGTGGTCGCCAGCCGGCGGGATGGATGGCTTCGGCGGAAAGGTCCCAGCCGCAGGGCTGGCCCTGGATCGAGCCTTCGCAGAAGATTTCCGAAAGCGAGCGTTCGCTCTGGCAGTTGGGGCAGAAACGTATCATCGGTATCGATCCATTCAGCGCGGCCGGTGGGCGCTGACGCTAAGTTGGTGGCCCTGTTCGCGCAGCAGGTCCTGCAGCCGCAGCAGGTCGTCGCGGCGCGGGATGCCGGCCATCCACACGCTGCCGTCGTGGTCGAACATCAGGTCGAGGGCCTTGTCGTCTTCGCGCAGTGGCCGCTGGTAGCCGCCGAGGCGCGCGCGGCCGAGTTCGGTGAGCAGGCTCAGGCGCTGGTTGTCGCTGCCGCGCAGGGCCAGGCTCTGTTCGGCGTGCTGTTGGTAGGGGTCGCTGATCAGCGCGTCGATCAGCCCGGCGGCCTGTTCCAGTTGCGCGTGCAGATGCTCCAGCGGGTAGCCGCTGTAGACCAGGATGTCGGCGCGGCTGCGCTGGCGCAGTTCGCCGAGCAGGGCGAGGAGGGCAGCGAACTGCTCGAAGGGTTCGCCGCCGGAGACGGTGATGCCCTCGGCCTGCTCCAGCCATGGCTGGATGTCGGCGAGCAGGCGTGCCAGGGCGATGCGCCGCCGTCCCGGCCCCCAGGTATCGGCGGAGATGCAGCCGGGGCAGCGGATGCTACAGCCCTGGAACCAGATGCCCAGGCGCCGTCCCGGGCCCAGGGTGGTCACCGGGAAATGCACCCGCGACAGGCTCAGTTCCATCTCAGCGGCGTTCCAGGGTCAGGCCGTCGGCGTCCAGGGCGCTGATTAGGAAGCGCTCGCCCGGCTGCGCGTCTTGGTCGAACAGCGCCCGCGACAACGGGTTGAGCAGGCGCGCTTCGAGCTGGTTGCGGATGCCGCGGCCGCCGTTGGACAGGTCGCCCAGGCAGAGGTCGTGCAGCGCCTGGCGCGGCGCCTCGGCCAGTTCGATGACGAGGCGCTGCTCGCGGAGGTCGGCGAAGGTGCCGTCGACCATCTGGGTGAAGATCTGCTCGGCGACGTCGGCGCGGATGAAGTCGAAGACGATGATGTTCTCGCCGATCCGGTTGAGGATTTCCGGGCGGTTGAGAACCAGCTTGAAGTAGCGCTCGATCTCGCCGTGGACCTTGCCCTGCACCGCCTCGAAGGGCTCGCCGGGGAGCACGTTGGCGACCCGTTCGCCGTTCTCCCCCTGGCGGTAGATGCCCAGGTTCGAGGTGAACACGATCAGCGCCTCGGAGAAGTACACGCGATCGCCGCGCCCGGAGGTGAGCACGCCGTCGTCGAGGATCTGCAGGAACTTGTCGAGGATCCGGGGGTGGGCTTTCTCGATCTCGTCGAAGAGCACCACGCTGAAGGGTTTTTCGCGGATCGCGTTGGTCAGTTCGCCGCCGACGTCGTAGCCGACGTAGCCGGGCGGCGCGCCGATCAGGCGCTGGTCGGCATGCTCGGCGCTGAACTCGGACATGTCGAAGCGGATGTAGGCGCTCTCGTCGCCGAACAGCAGGCTGGTGACGGTCTTCGCCAGCTCGGTCTTGCCGACCCCGGTGGGCCCGGCGAGGAAGGCCACGCCGCGCGGGCGGTTGCCCTTGCGGCTGGCGCCGACCCCGGTCATCGCGCGCTTGACGATGTCCAGCATGTGGGTCACCGCGTGCTGCTGGCCCTTGACCCGGCGGCGGACGATCTCGTCGGCCTGGCGGATGCGCTGGCGGTCGATCTTCAGCCAGGGGTCTTCGGTGACGCCGACCTTGTAGCGCCGCACGGCGTCGGCGATGCGTTCCATGGCCAGGCCTTCCACGCGCGCCAACTGGACGATGGCGTTGAGATCGAGGAGTAGCAGGCCTTCGGTGTTCTCGACGAAGGTTGCGGCGGCCTGTTGCAGGGCCTCCTCGGCGACGCCCGCGCCGCCTAGCCCGCGGAGCAGCGCCGGGGCCAGGGCCCGGCGCGCCGGCTGGTCGGGCTTCGACACCGGGATATGGCGCAGGCGCGGGTTGTCCACCAGCAGCCAGTCGGGCAGGTCGCCTTCCTTTTCCACCACCCACAGCACGCTGTTGAAGAACGGTTTGCGCTGTTCCCCGGCGGGACGGCTGCGGGCCTGGTGGGAGAGCACCAGGGCCTGGGTGAACAACTGATGCTCGGCGGCGCTCAGGGCGTCGTTGCGCACCGCCAGGCGCGAGGCGAAGTCGACGATCAGGGCGATCGGCTCGCCGCTACGGTTGACCAGGCGTTGCAGGGTCGCGCCGAGCAGGTCGATGCCGGCCGGCGCGGCGCCGTCCACCGGGGTCAGGCCGAGGTCGAGAAGCACCTGCGGAGTGGCCCCCGCCTCGCTGCCCGGCCGGCCGAGCACGCGGAACCCGGCCAGCGGATCCCAGGCCAGCACCTGGGTGTAGCCGGCGTCCAGCAGGGCGTCGCAGAGGGTCTGGTTGAAGCTCTGCGCGGTGACCGTACCCGGCACCACTTCGCAGGCTTGCAGGTCGCGGATGTTCCCGGAGAGGACGAATTGGCTCTTGAGGGGCAGGAAGCGCAGGAGGTCGCGCAACCAGCGTGGCTTTTCGAACAGTGCAGTCCCTGGCATCGATAGTCGCTCACAGCGTGTGTCGTGGCCACAGCATATTGCCCCGAGGGCCATGTCTCCAACCCTGACCTCGCCGGAGGCGACGAAAACCGCTACGAGTTCCGGGTGCCAGGCTTGGCGGAGCGCCTGCTCAACCGTCGTAGCTCCGGCAGCCCCAGCGGAACGCCTGCGCCGCCGCCTCGATCCCGCGGCCGATCACCAGGCGCGGCGGGCTTTCGTCGAGGTCGGGACGCGGCGGCAACGGACGGCTGTAGAGCACCTCCAGCTCGCCGAAACCATCCAGCGCGGCGCGTTCCGCCGGGTGCGGCGTCGCGCCCTGGCGCCGGGCGAAGTCTTCGAGGTCGCCCTCGGCGTAGGCCATCACCAGCACGCCGCTGTCGCCGCGTACCCGCACCGCGTTCACCAGGCTGCCGTCGATGCGCAGCGGGGTGGCGAAGCGGTAGAGCAGGTCGAGGGTCTCGCCGGGCGCGCGATCCAGCACTTCGACGCCCTCGGCGCGCAGGCGCTCGGCGGTTGCGCGGTCGCGGCCGTCGGGGAAGTCGCCGCGGCAGTGCAGGGCGTCGGCGAACAGTGCGGTCAGGTTCGGTGCTGGCGGGGCAGGGGACGTGCAGGCGGCCGGCAGGAGCAGCGCCAGGCCGGCGGCGAGACGGAGCAGGTAGGGGCGGGTCATGTAGCCTTCCGTTGGCGGACAGTGCGGTGGGAGAAATTGCCAGCAGACGCTTCCGCGATACTGGCGGCCTGCGCTCAGAGCAGTACGGGCAGCGCGTCTTCGCCCAGCCCCGCTTCCCTCAATCGAGCCCTGGCCCTGGCGGTCGCGCGCACGGCGTCGAGGTCGCAGCCGCGAGGAATATAGACCGGATCGAAGCCTTCGAGCACCAGGTAGGTGGAGGCCTGGCCGCGGGCATTCAGGTAGGCGTTGAAAGCCTGGTCGGCCGGGCGCAGAAAGACATCGCACCAGTACGGCAAGCGCTGCGCGAAGAGCGCCTTGGCGATCTCCAGGTGCTCTTCGAACAGTTCGTCCATGCTGCCTCCCTTCTCCTGCTGGAACAACGTCACTCTTCGCTGCGTCCGTCGCCTTCTCGATCCCTTTCATAGTGCCGTGCCAGCGGAAACGCCGGCAACCAGCCCTCGCGGCGGACGGTCCAGAGTTCGTAGGTGGGCTGGAACCGGTCGGGAGCGTCGAGGGCGCCGAGGCTGACCTCGATCTCGTCGGCGCTGCGCGAGAACACCGAGGAGCCGCACTGCGGACAGAAGAAACGCCCGGCATAGTCGCGGGTCTCGCCTTCTATGCTCACCGCCTCCTCGGGAAAGATCGCCGAAGCGTGGAATAGCGCGCCGTGGTGCTTGCGGCAGTCGAGGCAGTGGCAGAGCCCGACCCGGTAGGGGCGGCCGCTCGCCACCAGGCGGACCTTGCCGCAGAGGCAGCCGCCGGTGAATCGATCCATTTCGTGACTCCTTTGCAAGGCGTTGGGGCGTTCAGCCCTTGAAGGCCTTCTCTATGGTGGCGATATCGATCCTGCCCATCGTCATCATCGCCTCGAAGGCGCGCCTGGCCGCCGCGCGGTCGGGGCTGGCGATGGCTTCGCTGAGTACGCGCGGGGTGATCTGCCAGGAGATGCCCCACTTGTCACGGCACCAGCCGCAGGCGCTTTCCTCGCCGCCATTGTCGACGATAGCGTTCCACAGGCGGTCGGTCTCGGCCTGGTCGTCGGTGGCGACCTGGAAGGAGAACGCTTCGCTGTGGCGGAAGGCCGGGCCGCCGTTGAGCCCGAGGCAGGGAATGCCCATCACCCGGAACTCCACCGTCAGTACGTCGCCCTCCTTGCCGGAAGGGTAATCGCCGGGCGCGCGATGGACAGCCAGCACGGCGCTGTCGGGAAATGTCTCGGCGTAGAAGGTCGCGGCCTCCAGGGCGGCGCTGTCGTACCAGAGGCAGATGGTGTTCTTGCTGTTCATGGCGAGGTCTCCACGGGCGGGGTCGACCCCGCCAGTCTAGTCGGCTGGCGTGCGGCGACCTGGGCAGGCGCCGAACGGGAGGTCGCGCCGCGAGTGCCGATCTGCGCTACCCTATGCCGCGTTTCGCCCGGCCTCGCCGGGCTTTCCGGGCAGCGCCTCGGCGGCGCGCCCTCGACCATGCAAGGACAACCCATGGAAGCGGTCTCCGTCTCGCAGCATCTGGCTGCTCTGTTCGAATCCCACCGGATCGACTGCGTCGTGCACGGCGAATGGGTGGCGCCAGCCGGGCGGCTACCGGCGATCCGCGCCACCTGGTATGCGGGGGAGAAGACCGGACGGCTGGATGTCGACGTGCTGCTGGAGGACGAGCGCCAGTTGCAGGAAGCCTTCGCCGGCATCGGCAGCGGCGAGGACGGCTTGCAGGACGCGTTGCGTAACTTCGCCTCCAACTCTTTCCACGTGCTGCTTTCCGCGCTCTGGGGCCAGGCCGAGGAGGACCAGGTGATGGTGGAGACCTGGGAGGTCGACGAGCGGCGTTTCGAGGTGCATATCGGCAACCTCGGCCTGCGCGGCGCCGAGGGCAAGGCGCCGCCGCTGCCGGCCGGGCTGTTCCCGAGCATCGAGCGGGCGATCCGCGCCGAGCCGCTGGACGCGCGCCTGCACTGGTTCCGGCATTTCTTCTGTGCCTTCGGCAACCAGCGCACGGTGGAGGCGCTGTTCGACAACCAGCCGTGGGAGGCCGGCATGCAGAACCTGGCCGCTCTCGACTGGCAGGATTCGCAGGGTTACTACAGCGTGCGCAACTTCCTCATGCTCAAGCCGCTGGCGTAGGCCGCCGCGTCGCCCTTCGACGAGTTCGACCCCTACCACACGACCAGCACTGCGACGATCCTGCGGCCCCTGGCCGACGGGACGATGCAGAATCGTTCTTCATCGGCAAGCGGCGCCATGACTTCCAGATGAGGCGCGCGCAGGACTGACACGCCGCGTTCAGCCGAGCAGGGCGGCCACCTGCTCGGCCGTGGCCTTGGCCGACTGCGGGTTCTGCCCGGTGACCAGGCGGCCGTCGACCACCACCTTGCTGGTGAACGGCAGCAGGCTTCTTTCGTAGAGCGCGCCGCGTCGTTTCATTTCTTCCTCGACGTTGTACGGCACCTTGCGGGCGACCCCGGCGAGCACTTCCTCGATCCAGGAGTAGCCGGTCAGGCGGCGCCCGGCGACCAGCAGGCGGCCATCGTCCAGGCGTGTGTTGAGCAGGCCGCAATAGCCGTGGCAGACCGACGAGACGATGCCGCCGCGCTGGTAGATCTCGCGGGTCAGGTGCTGCAGCCCGGCGTCGTCGGGGAAGTCCCACATCACGCCGTGGCCGCCGGTGAAATAGATGGCGTCGAACGCCTCCGCGTCGACCTGCTCGGGAGCGGCAGTGTCGGCCAGCAGCGCCAGGCGCGTCTCGTCGGCCAGCCAGGCCTTGGCGCTGGCGTCGGCGTGGGGCCAGCCGAGGGCGCGCGGCTCCAGCGGCGACTCGCCGCCGCGGGGGCTGACCAGGCGTTGCTGGTAGCCCCGAGCGGCGAAGATCTCGTAGGCATGGGTCAACTCCGACAGCCACAGCCCGGTGGGCTGGGTCGGATCGGCATAGTGGGCGACGTTGGTGACGACGTGCAGGATGCGCTTGGTCATTGCGTTGACCTTCCTCGGTGAGTGATCCCGTCGGCAGCCGGTTTCGGCAGGCTGTCCGGGTGGGTTGGCGTCACTCTAAGATTCAAGTCGACTTCAAGGTCAAGCGTCGGAAAGCCGCTGCTCCGCCGGCGTGGGAGAGGACCCCCGCGAGCGGGTTTGCCGTGGACGCCCGACCGTCTGTGGAGGGCCTTCCTCGCGCAGGCGCTCCAGCACGCGCTGGGTGTTTTCCGTGCACTGCAGACCGTCCGGCTTGTTCTCGATGCTTTCGATGGCCACCAGCAATTGTGCCTTGTTCTGTTCCAGGCGTCGTTGCAGGGCCTCGATCTCGGCCACCTTGCGACGCAAGCCTTCGAGCAGCTCGCCGTGCTGCCAGGCGCCGTCGCCGCTCGGCAGCAGGCGAGCGATCTCCTCCAGGGAGAAGCCGGCGCCCTGGGCGCCGGTGACCAGCTCCAGGATCCACACGGTGTCTGCCGCATAGTCGCGGTAGCCGTTGGCCTTGCGCTGCGAGCGGATCAGGCCGCTGGCCTCGTAGAAGCGGATGCGCGATGTCGCCAGGCCGGTGAGCTTGGCCAGTTCGCCGATTTTCATGTCGCACCTCGAAACGCGTTGACCTTCAAGCCTACTTCAAGCCTAGGGTGGTTTCACGGCCGGGCGACGAACTCGCCTCCATCGACGGGTTCGCCAGGCCGCATGGGCGCTACCGCCGGTCGCGTTTTCCTCGTCCAGGCGGCGCAACGCAGGCGGCTTTCTACTCTACACAGGGAACGGCGGCCGCAGGGTGGCGCCGTTGCCTGCATCCACACCGATCGGGAGAAGCGACATGGGTTACGTGACAACGAAGGATGGCGTCGAACTCTTCTACAAGGACTGGGGGCCGCGCGACGCCCAGGTGATCTACTTCCATCATGGCTGGCCACTGAGTTCCGACGACTGGGATGCGCAGATGCTGTTCTTCCTCGCCGAGGGCTTTCGCGTAGTGGCCCACGACCGCCGTGGCCACGGTCGCTCCAGCCAGGTCTGGGACGGCCATGACATGGACCACTACGCCGACGACGTGGCGGCGGTGGTCGAGCGCCTCGGGGTGCGCGGGGCGATCCATGTCGGCCATTCCACCGGCGGCGGCGAGGTCGTCCACTACATCGCCCGCTATCCCGACGACCCGGTGCCGAAGGCGGCGATCATCAGCGCGGTACCGCCGCTGATGGTGAAGACCGAGGGCAATCCGGGCGGCCTGCCGAAGAGCGTCTTCGACGATCTCCAGGCGCAGCTCGCGGCCAATCGCGCGCAGTTCTACCAGGACATTCCCGCCGGCCCGTTCTATGGCTACAACCGTCCCGGGGCGCAGCCCTTGGAAGGGATCGTCCGCAACTGGTGGCGGCAGGGCATGATGGGCGGCGCCAAGGCCCACTACGATGGGATCGTGGCCTTTTCCCAGACCGACTTCAGCGATGACCTGAAGCGCATCGACATCCCGGTGCTGGTGATGCATGGCGACGACGACCAGATCGTGCCCTACGAGAATTCCGGCGTACTCTCGGCGAAGCTGCTGCGCAACGGCACGCTGAAGACCTATCCGGGGTTCCCGCACGGCATGCCGACCACCCAGGCCGAGGTGATCAACGCCGACCTGCTGGCCTTCATCCGCGGCTGAGCGCGCCGGGTGCTGGGGGCGCGCTCCCGGCACCCGGTCAGGGCCCGGGCGGCGCGGCAAAAAAAGCGTTGACCTTGAAGTCGACTTCAATCTTATCGTCGGGCCACTGTCCTCATGAGGTAGGCCCATGAACCTGTTCGACACGCTGACGCTTCCCAACGGCTCGACCATTCCCAATCGCCTCGCCAAGGCCGCCATGGAGGAGAACATGGCCGATGCCGCGCAGGCCCCCTCCGAACGCCTGATGCGCCTCTACCAGGCCTGGGCCGACGGCGGCGCCGGGCTGCTGATCAGCGGTAACGTGATGGTCGACAGCCGTGCCATGACCGGCCCCGGCGGGGTGGTCCTGGAAAACGACGCGCAACTGGAGAAATTCCGCCGCTGGGCGCGCATCGGGCGTTCCGCCGGCGCGCAGTTCTGGTTGCAGATCAACCATCCCGGCCGGCAGATGCAGGCCAATCTCGGCCAGCAGGCCTGGGCACCCTCGGCGGTGCCGCTGGAACTGGGCGGGATGTCCAGGCACTTCGCTACGCCGAAGGCGATGGACGAGGCGATGATCGCCGAGGTGATCCAGCGGTTCGCCCGCAGCGCCGGCCTGGCCGAGCGGGCCGGCTTCAGCGGGGTGGAGATCCATGCCGCCCACGGTTACCTGCTCAGCCAGTTCCTCTCGCCGCTGAGCAACCGCCGCAGCGACGCCTGGGGCGGCTCCCTGGAGAATCGCGCGCGCCTGCTGCTGGAGATCGTCCGGGCGGTGCGCGCCGAGGTTGCCCCTGGCTTCGCGGTGGCGGTGAAGCTGAATTCCGCCGATTTCCAGCGCGGCGGCTTCAGCGCCGACGATGCCCGCGAGGTGGTACGGATGCTCGATGGCCTGGGCGTCGACCTGGTCGAGCTGTCGGGCGGCAGCTACGAGGCGCCGGCCATGCAGGGCGAAGCGCGCGACGGGCGGACCCTGGCCCGCGAGGCCTACTTCGTCGAGTTCGCCCGCGACATCCGCGCGGCGGCGCGGATGCCGGTAATGGTCACGGGCGGCATCCGCCGGCGGCCGGTGGCCGAGCAGGTGCTGGCCAGCGGGGTGGACATGGTCGGCATCGGCACGGCGCTGGCGATCGAGCCGAACCTGCCGCGCGACTGGCGCGCCGGCAAGGACTCGGCGCCGCAGTTGCGGCCGATAACCTGGAGGAACAAACCCCTGGCCTCGCTGGCGAACATGGCCGCGGTGAAGTTCCAGTTGCGCAAGCTGAGCCGGGGCAGGGCGACCAACCCACGGGTGTCGCCGCTGTGCGCGTTGCTCGCGCAGCAGGCCGGCGCGCTCCTGCAGACCCGCCGTTACCGGCGGCTCATGCGTTCGCGCGCCGAAGCCTGAGCACCGTCAGCGCCTCAGGCGCCGTTGCGGTCGAGTTCGGCCAGCTTGCCCGGCAGGCCGAACCAGGCGTCGTGGTCGTCGGGCGCCGGCTTCTTGCGGGTGATCTGCGTCCAGTTGGGATGCGCGGCGAGTTCGCCATTGAGGGCGATGAACTGCCGTTGCCCGAGCGGCACCTCGTCCTCGGCGCGAATCGCGGCGACCGGGCATTCCGGCTCGCAGAGCGCGCAGTCGATGCATTCATCGGGGTGGATGACGAGGAAGTTGGGGCCTTCGTAGAAGCAGTCCACGGGACAGACTTCCACGCAGTCGGTGTGTTTGCAGCGGATGCATTCTTCCAGCACGACGAAGGTCATGATCGTCCTCCCTGGCTCAGGCGTTCGTAGCGGCGGGCGTCGCCAGCCGTTCCAGGCGCGCCGGCACGTACTTGTGCCAGGGCGTGCCGGCGAGGAAGTCGCGCTGGGTGCAGTCGGTCACCTCGTTGGGCGCCACGCCCCGGCGCACCACCTCGCCCTCGGCGTTGCGGTAGTCCAGGCCCTGGCCGTTGGGCAGGGAGATATTGCCCGGCTGCATCATGTCGCTGATCTCCACTTCCGCCTCGACCTCGCCGCGGCGGGTCACCACGCGCAGCACCTCGCCGTCGGCGCAGCCCAGCGCCTCGGCGTCCTGCGGGCTGATGCGCAGGGTGCCGTAGCGCCCGCGGCGGTGCCAGCCGGTGTCGCGCACGGCGGTATTGCTGGTGTCGCTGCGCCGCTCGCCGGCGGCGAGGATGAACGGGTAGGCCGGATCGTGGGGTGGCGCGCTGTGGGCGAGCTTGGCCAGTTCCGGCAACAGTTCGGGGATGTGCAGGTTGATCCGCTGTTCGGGACGGGCGACGGCCTGCCAGCTTTCGGCGTAGGTGGTTTCGGCGAAGACCACCCCGGACGGGTTGTCGAGCATGGCCTGGAACAGGCGGTCGGCGGCCAGCGGCGGCAACCCGTCGAAGCCGGCGCGGGCAGCGGTCTTGCGGTTGTTCAGCACGTGCAGTTGGCAGATGCCCCAGATCGCCGCGGCCGCTTCCATGCCGGCGGGCAGGGTCGGGCCGAGGGTACGGTAGAGCAGGACCGGCGCGTATTTCATGACCTTGGGGCGGGTCGCCGCGGCGGCGAGGAAAGCCGCCGAGAATGCCTTGCGCCCGAGCTTCAGGGCCAGGCGCAACGGCCGGTAGTCTTTCTCGCCGAGCACGCCCATGGCTTCCAGCAGGCGGGCGTGGATCTCCGCTTCCGGCAGGGTGCCGGGGCGCGCCGGGAACAGCGGCGCGCGCAGGTGGAAGGCGTTGCGCGGGAATTCCAGGTTGAAGAAGGTCGCCTCGGCCTTTTCGAACTGGCTCGCCGCCGGCAGCACGTAGTCGGCGTGGCGCGCGGTCTCGGTCATGGCCACGTCGATCACCACCGACAACTCCAGGGCGCGCATGGCTTCGCGCATGCGCTGGCTATCGGCCAGCGAATGCAGCGGGTTGCCGGTCTCCACCAGCATGGCGCGATAGCGCTTGGGATGGTCGGTGAGGATTTCCTCTGGAATCACGTTGCAGGGAATCAGGCCGATGATGATCTTGGCATTGGCCACCGGGCTGCGCTTCTCGACGCGTGGCGCGCCCTTCTTGCCCATCGAGGTATCGCCCTTGCTCGCCTTGGACAGCGAGAGGAAGGGCACGAAGGCGTTGCTGGTGCCGGGGCGCCCGTAATGGCCGGTGAGCAACCAGACCAGGCGTTGCAGGTAGCTGCCGAGGGTCGAGTGCAGGTTCATCTGCATGCCCAGGTCTTCCAGCGCCGATACGCTGCTGGCGCTGGCGATCCGCCGGGCGGCGGCGCGCAGCTTGTCTTCCGCCACCCCGCAGGTCTCGGCGCAGTAGGCCACCGGGATGGCGTTCAGTTCGTCGACGATGTGCTCGTAGCCGCTGGTGTGTTCGGCCAGCCAGTCGCGCGCCAGCAGCCCGTCCTGGACGATGATCCCGACCAGCGCCGCCAGGCACCAGGCGTCGGTGCCCGGACGGATCTGCAGGTGGAAGTCGGCCAGGGCGGCGGTTTCGCTCAGGCGCGGGTCGATCACGATGATCGAGCGTGCGGGGTCCTTGGCCATGGCGTTGAGCAGCACGCGGGCGCGGGCGAAACCATGGGATTGCCAGGGATTCTTGCCGATCAGGATGGCCACCTCGCAATGCTCGAAGTCGCCGTGCACGCCGGTACCGAACATCTTGCCCTGGACCCAGAACTCGCCGGTCTTTTCCTGGGCCAGGGCGTTGGAGCGGTACTTCACCCCGAGGGCCTTCAGCGTGCTGTCGCCGTAGGCGCCGCCGAGGTGGTTGCCCTGCGCGCCGCCGCCGTAGTAGAGGATGCTTTCGCCGCCATGCCTGCGCTTGATGGCGAGGAATTTCTCCGCCACCTCGCGGATCGCCGTGTCCCAGTCGATGGCTTCGTAGCTGCCATCGGGGCGCCGGCGCATCGGCGTGTCCAGGCGGTCGGCGCCGTTCTGGTAGTAGTCCATGCGCTGCGATTTCTCGCAGACGTAGCCCTGCGAGGCGGGGTGGTCGTCATCGCCGCGGATCTTGCTGATGCGGCCATTCTCGGTCTGCACTTCCAGCCCGCAATTGAGGCTGCAGAGGATACAGGCGGTCTTCTTCCATTGCGGGGACGGCGTAGTCACGGTGTGTTCCTCGTTGTTGTCGTTGCCGGCGCAACCTGGGGCGCACCCCAGCCGTGCGGGCTTCGTTCTTTCGGGACTGCCTGACGCTGTGCTGCAAGGACGACGCGCGGGCGGCCCACGGAACCCCGTCGTATCGGCCTTTCCCTCTCATGCTCGACGCTTCTACAGTTCCGAATCGGAACTTAATACGCGGGCGCTGACATGGGACCCGTCCGTAGTGCTGGTTTGTCCGATCCTGGCAGGAGCGCGCCGGGTCCATGACCTTTTCGGCCGGATACTAAGTTCCAATTTGGAACTGGTCAAGCTCCGAAGCGGCCCCCTAGAATGGACGGAGGTTTTTCCGGGAGAACCCCATGAAATGGCAAGAAGTCGGCGAAACGCCCTGTTCGATGGCGCGCAGCCTGGCGATCCTCGGCGATCGCTGGACGCTGCTGATCCTGCGCAACTGCTTTCTCGGCATGCGCCGCTTCGATGAGTTCCAGGCCAGCCTCGGGGTCACCCGCCAGGTACTGGCCGACCGCCTGAGCCGGCTGGTGGAGGCGGGCGCGCTGAAGAAGGTGCCTTACCAGGAGCGACCGCCGCGCTACGAATACCGCCTCACCGAGATGGGCCACGACCTGCATCCGGTGCTGCTGGCCCTGGCCAATTGGGGCGACCGCTGGCTCGACGAGGGCCGCGGCGCTCCGGTGGAGTATGTACACAAGGCCTGTGGCCACAAGTTCCGGCCGACCATGGTCTGTCCGGAGTGCGGCGAGCCGGTGGGGTCGCGCGATGTGACGGCGGTGCCGGGGCCGGGGTTCGCGGCGATGGCTGGCAAGCTCGCGCAGAACTGAATCCGCGCGCGCTCTGCCATGGGCGGGCCGCGACCCGCTCGGTTCGCTCAGCCGGCCTTGCGGAAGACGAACATCAGACCCACCACGATCAGCCCCATGCCCAGCAGGCTGAGCCAGCCGAGGCGGTTGCCGAAGACCATGAAGTCCATGATCGCGGTCACCGCCGGCACCAGGTAGAACAGGCTGGTGACGTTGACCAGGTTGCCCTGGGCGATCAGCCGGTAGAGCAGCAGGGTCGCGCCCACCGAGACCACGACGCCCATCCACAGTGCGGGGACCAGGAAGCCGGCGTTCCATTCGAACTCGAACGGCTGGAAGGGCACGAACGCCAGGCACAGGCCGAGGCCGGCGAGGTACTGCAGGGGCAGGGTGCCCAGCGGGTTCTCGCGGATGCCCTTCTGCATGATCGAGCCGCCGGTGACGCCGGCCAGCGCCAGCAGTGCGCAGAGGATGCCGGCCGTGGACATCCCGGCCAGACCGATGCCCTGGTAGACCACCAGCACCAGGCCGGCCAGGCCCAGCAGCAGGCCGAACAGGCGCGCCGGCGACTGCCGGCGTTCGAGGATGACGGCGGTGAGGATCGGTTGCACGCCGAGGATGGTCGCCATCATGCCGGGAGTGACCTGCAGCTTCAGCGAGAAGATATAGAAGATCGGATAGATCCCCAGCATCACCAGGCCGGTGAGCAGGGCCTGGCCGCGCTCACGCGCGCTGCGCGGCGCGCGCAGCCTGAGCAGCGGGGCGAGCGGCAGCAGGCAGGCCAGGGCGATGCCGAAGCGGAACACCAGGAAGGCGAACGGCGAGGAGTGCGCCAGGCCCCATTTCGAGGCGATGGCCCCGCTGCTCCAGAGCAGGACGAAGAGGCTGGTGCTGGCCAGGCCGGCCAGCGCGGATTTGTTCAGTGCAAACATGGATCTGCCACCTTGTAGTCGGGCATGCCGCGGGCTCGGGCCGGCGGCGGACGGCACGCCTCGGCAGCGGATGGCGCTGCTTGCGGCGGGCTGTGGAAGAGAGTTGGGGCGCTACCGCGCTCGTCAGGGGCTGACGCCCGGCGGCGGGCAGGCGGCCGAACCGGGAGGGGGAGGCGGAGGCGAGGCGACTACAGGAGGGGAAACGCAGCCCAGGCTGGCGCACGGCTGGAGCGCGCCGACCTCGCCGGTGGCTACCGGAAGGGCGGGGAGCGAGCTGTGCGAGCGCTGGTTCATGGAGGCTATCCGGTCGATGAAGACAACGAGAGGGACTATAGCGGGCCGTCCGGGATTTGACGAGCCTGTGGGCGAGCCTTGCGCTAAAACGCCAGCCCGGCGACAAACCGGGCCGGCGCCGGGCTTCACTTGCCGGTCTTCACCGTGTTCCAGGTGCGCGTGCGCACGCGGTCGATCTTCTGCGGCATGGACTCGAGGGCGAACAGCTTGGCCATCTTCTCCTGCGGCGGGTAGATCGCCGGGTCGGCCTTGATCTCGGCGTCCACCAGCGGGTCGGCGGCCAGGTTGCCGTTGGCGTAGTGCACATGGTTGCTGATCGCGGCCATCACCTCGGGACGCAGCAGGTAGTTCATGAAGGCGTAGCCGGCCTTCTCGTCGGGCGCGTCGACCGGCATCGAGACCATGTCGAACCACAGCGGCGAGCCTTCCTTCGGCGTCGAGTAGCGCACTTCCACGCCGTTGTTGGCCTCCTTGGCGCGGGTCGCGGCCTGCAGGATGTCGCCGGAGAAACCGACCACCATGCAGATCTCGCCGTTGGCCAGGTCGCTGACGTACTTCGAGGAGTGGAAGTAGCGGATGTACGGGCGCACCTTCAGCAGCGCCGCCTGGGCCTGCTTGTAGTCGTCGGCCTTCTGGCTGTGGTGTGGCAGGCCGAGGTAGTTGAGGGGGATGGGCAGCAGCTCGGGGCCGTTGTCCAGCACCGCCACCCCGCACTTGCTCAGTTTCTGCATGTATTCGGGCTTGAAGAAGATATCCCAGGAGTCCAGCGGCGCGTCGTCGCCGAGCACCGCCTTGATCTTCGCCGGGTTGTAGCCGATGCCGGTGGTGCCCCAAAGGTAGGGGAAGCCGTACTGGTTGCCCGGATCGTTGACCTCCAGGGCCTTGAGCAGCACCGGGTTGAGGTTCTTCCAGTTGGGCAGCTGGGACTTGTCCAGCTTCTTCAGGGCGCCGGCCTGGATCTGCTTGGCCATGAAGTGGTTCGACGGGAATACCACGTCGTAGCCGGATTGGCCGGTCATCAGCTTGCCGTCGAGGGTCTCGTTGCTGTCGTAGACGTCGTAGGTGGCCTGGATGCCGGTTTCCTTGGCGAAGTTCGCCACGGTTTCGGGAGCGATGTATTCGGACCAGTTGTAGATCTTCAGGTTGTCCGCGGCGAGGGTTGCGCCGCTGCCGCAAGCGAGGGCGAGGGCGAGGAGGGTGAGGGAAGCGATGCGGGTCTTCATTGTTGTAGGTGTCCTGTCGGCTGACGACAGCGTCGGCGACGGACTGGTTCGCCGCCGGCGCTCAGGGGGCGCCGGCAACGCTGGCCGGCACCCGGGTTTTATCCCGCGTTGCCGGAAGCGAGGAAAGGGGCGGCTTTTACCTGCGGGCCCGCAGACAGGCGCCGGCACCGCAGCGGGGCGTCGCTCCGCCCGCCTGCCTCAACTCAGGGCGACCTTGACCCCGAGGGCGATCAGCAGGCCGCCGAGCAGCTTGTCCACCACCCCCTGGGCCCTGGCCAGGCCGCGGCGCACCACCGCGCTCTGGATCAGCACCACCAGCAGCGGCCACCAGAGTGCGGCGAGGCCGACGATGATGCCGGCGTACCAGAGCTTCTCGGCGAAGCTGGAGTCCAGGCTCAGCACCTGAGTGAACACGGCGAGGAAGAACAGCGTGGCCTTGGGGTTGAGCAGGTTGCACAGGTAGCCCTGGAGGAACGCGCTCCAGTGGCCGACGCGCTGCACGCCGCCGACCGCCAGGTCGAGCGTGCCGCCGCCGCGCGAGCGCAGGGCCTGGATGCCGATCCAGATCAGGTAGACCGCGCCGGTGTACTTCAGCGCGTTGAACAGCCACGGCGTGGTGGTGATCAGCACCGCCAGGCCGGCGACGCAGTAGGCCATGTGGGTGGCCACGCCGAGGATCACCCCCAGCGAGGTCATCATCGCCGCCGAGCGCTGGTAGCGCGCCGCGTTGCGGATGATCAGGAAGAAGTCCGGGCCGGGCGAGAGCATGCCCAGGGTGGCGAGGGTGGCTACGAAGAGCGAGGTTTCCAGCATGATTCGATACGCCTGGCGCAAGGCGGCGCCGGTTTGCTGCGGCGCCGCGGGTCGGTGGTTACTGGGTCAGTTCCTGTTCGCTGAACAGGCCGTCGAAGAGCATGCTCGAAAGATAGCGCTCGCCGGAATCGGGGAGGATCACCACGATGGTCTTGCCCTGCATGTTCGGCTCCTCGGCCAGGCGCACCGCGGCGGCCATCGCCGCGCCGGAGGAGATGCCGCAGAGGATGCCTTCTTCCTGCATCAGGCGCAGCGCCATGTTCTTCGCTTCGTCGTCGCCGATCTTCTCGACCCGGTCGACCAGCGACAGGTCGAGGTTCTTCGGCACGAAGCCGGCGCCGATGCCCTGGATCTTGTGCGGGGCGGGCTTGACCTCCTCGCCGGCGAGGGTCTGGCTGATCACCGGCGAGGTCACCGGCTCCACCGCCACGGCGAGGATCGGCTTGCCCCGGGTGTTCTTGATGTAGCGCGAGACGCCGGTGAGGGTGCCGCCGGTGCCGACCCCGGAAACCAGCACGTCCACCGCGCCCTCGGTATCGTTCCAGATCTCCGGGCCGGTGGTCTTCTCATGGATCGCCGGGTTGGCCGGGTTGTCGAACTGCTGCGGCATGAAGTACTTCCCGGGATCCCCCGCGACCAGTTCCTCGGCCTTCTGGATCGCACCCTTCATGCCCTTCGCCGGTTCGGTCAGGACCAGCTCCGCGCCCAGCGCCTTGAGCACCTTGCGTCGCTCCAGGCTCATCGACGCCGGCATGGTCAGGATCAGTTTGTAGCCGCGTGCGGCGGCGACGAAGGCGAGGCCGATGCCGGTGTTGCCGGAGGTCGGCTCGACCAGGGTCATGCCGGACTTCAGTCTGCCGCTGGCTTCGGCATCCCAGATCATGTTCGCGCCGATCCGGCACTTCACCGAATAGCCGGGGTTGCGCCCTTCGATCTTGGCCAGGATGGTGACGCCGCGCGGGGCGATGCGGTTGATCTGGACCAGCGGCGTGTTGCCGATGGACTGCGCGTTGTCTGCGAAGATGCGGCTCATGATGGTGTCCTTGTCGCATGGAGAAAGATCAATCAGCCTATTCCGCCCCCGCCCGCGCGTCCAGACGCGTTCGAACCAGCGGCGCGCCGCGCGTGTCCACTGTCCAGGAGGGCCGTACCGATGAAGAAACGCTATGCCATTCCCCTGGGCAGCCTGGCGGCGCTGCTTCTGTTGTTGCTGGCGCTGCACCTGGCGCTGCCGTACCTGGTGCGCGACTACCTGAACGGCAAGCTGGCCGACATGGGCGACTACCGTGGGCACATCGCCGACGTCGACCTGGCGCTCTGGCGCGGCGCGTATCGGATCGACGGGCTGAGCATCGTCAAGGACAACGGCAAGGTGCCGGTGCCGTTCCTCGACGCGCCGAGCATCGACCTGTCGGTGAGCTGGCAGGCGCTCTGGGATGATCACGCAGTAGTGGCGCGGGTGGTCTTCGAGCGTCCGCAGCTCAACTTCGTCGATGCCGGCGGCGACCGCGACGCCTCGCAGACCGGTGCCGGCACCGACTGGCGCGAGCAACTGGACAAGCTGCTGCCGATCACCCTCAACGAGGTGCGGGTGGTGGACGGCACCCTGCGTTTCCGCAACTTCACTTCGAAGCCGCCGGTGAACCTGCACGCCTCGGCGCTCAACGCCAGCATCTATAACCTGACCAACGTGGCCGACGCCCGGGGCGAGCGGCCGGCGCGTCTCGAAGGCACGGCGCGGATACTCGGCCAGGCGCCGCTGGAAGTGGCGGCGCATTTCGACCCGCTGAGCGACTTCGAGGACTTCGACCTGCGCCTGCGGGTCACCCGCGTCGAGCTGAAGCGGCTCAACGACTTCGCCAGCGCCTATGGCAAGTTCGACTTCAATGCCGGCACCGGCGACCTGGTGCTGGAGGCCCAGGCTAAGCGCGGCCAGTTGGATGGCTACATCAAGCCGCTGCTGCGCGACGTGGACGTGTTCAACTGGCGGCAGGACGTGGAGGATGGCGACAAGAACCTGTTCCGCTCGGTGTGGGAGGCGCTGGTCGGCGGTGGCGAGACGGTGCTGAAGAACCAGCGCAAAGACCAGTTCGCAACCCGTGTGAGCCTGAGCGGTAATATCCACCAGCGGGACGTCAGCGCGTTCCAGGCGTTCCTCGGGATTCTCCGCAACGCGTTCGTCGAGGCGTTCAACGCTCGTTTCGAGCGTTCCCCGGCGACGCGCGACGACGACGGCTGAAGACGCGGGCGGAACGGCGGGTCGCGAGGTGGCCGGGCATTCAGTGACTGAATGACCCGTCTGCGTTCACAGTGCGCTTGTCCCCGCGTTATAGTCGGGTTTTCAAACAATACTGAACTGCCCGGTTTTCCAGCCAGGGCGTTACCGTTCGAGGATTTCCTGATGAAGTTCGAAGGCACCCAGTCCTACGTCGCCACCGACGACCTCAAGCTCGCGGTCAACGCCGCCATCACCCTGCAGCGGCCGCTGCTGGTGAAGGGCGAACCGGGCACCGGCAAGACCATGCTCGCCGAGCAGTTGGCCGAGTCCTTCGGCGCCAAGCTGATCACCTGGCACATCAAGTCCACCACCAAGGCCCACCAGGGCCTCTACGAGTACGATGCGGTAAGCCGCCTGCGCGATTCGCAGCTGGGCGTGGACAAGGTTCACGACGTGCGCAACTACATCAAGAAGGGCAAGCTCTGGGAGGCCTTCGAGGCCCAGGAGAGGGTGATCCTGCTGATCGACGAGATCGACAAGGCCGACATCGAGTTCCCCAACGACCTGCTGCAGGAACTCGACAAGATGGAGTTCTACGTCTACGAGACCAACGAAACCATCAAGGCGAAGCAGCGCCCGATCATCATCATCACCTCGAACAACGAGAAGGAACTGCCCGACGCCTTCCTGCGCCGCTGCTTCTTCCATTACATCGCCTTCCCCGACCGCGAGACGTTGCAGAAGATCGTCGACGTGCACTACCCGAACATCAAGCAGTCGCTGGTCAGCGAGGCGCTGGACATCTTCTTCGACGTGCGCAAGGTGCCCGGCCTGAAAAAGAAACCTTCGACTTCCGAGCTGGTCGACTGGCTGAAGCTGCTGATGGCCGACGAGATCGGCGAAGCGGTGCTGCGCGAACGCGACCCGACCAAGGCGATCCCGCCGCTGGCCGGCGCCCTGGTGAAGAACGAGCAGGACGTGCAGCTTCTCGAGCGCCTGGCGTTCATGAGCCGCCGCGCCAGCCGCTGAGTGCGTCGGCCCTTTCCGGGGAAAGGGCTGCGGGGCGGCACGCCAGACAGCGGAGGAACATCCCATGCTCAGCGGAAGTTGCCTGTGCGGCGCGGTAGGCTATGAAATCGACGCGCCCATCGAGTCGGCCAGTCATTGTCATTGCAGCCAGTGCCGCAAGGCCCACGGCGCGGCGTTCGCCACCTACGGCAAGGTGCGCCGCGAGGCGTTCCGCTATGTCGCCGGAGCGGACGCGGTGGCCGAATACCACTCGTCGCCAGGCGTCACCCGTACCTTCTGCCGCCACTGCGGATCGAACCTGCAGTGGCTTGGCGGCAACGAGGACCCGACGTACACCTCTATTGCCCTCGGCACCCTCGACTCGCCGCTGCCATCGGTAGCGCAGCGGCACATCTACGTGGGTTCGAAAGCCGACTGGTACGTCATCGCCGACGACCTGCCGCAAGAACACCAATACTGACCGGCGCTCGCGCGCCGGGATCAACGGACAACAGACGAGGTCGCAGCCATGCTGCTCAACCTGTTCAACGAAATGCGCGCAGCCAAGGTGCCGGTGTCGGTGCGCGAGCTGCTCGACCTGATCGATGCCCTGAAGCACCGCGTGGTGTTCGCCGACATGGACGAGTTCTACTACCTGGCGCGCACCATCATGGTCAAGGACGAGCGCCACTTCGACAAGTTCGACCGGGCCTTCGGCGCCTACTTCAAGGGCCTGGAGAAGCTCGACGACCACCTCAAGGCGCTGATCCCCGAGGAATGGCTGCGCAAGGAGTTCGAGCGCCTGCTGACCGACGAGGAAAAGGCGCAGATCCAGTCCCTCGGCGGCCTGGACAAGCTGATCGAGGAGTTCAAGAAACGCCTCGAGGAACAGAAGGAGCGCCATGCCGGCGGTAACAAGTGGATCGGTACCGGCGGTACCAGTCCGTTCGGCTCCGGCGGTTTCAACCCGGAGGGCATCCGCGTCGGCGACGCCGGCAAGCGCCAGGGCAAGGCGGCCAAGGTCTGGGACCAGCGCGAATACAAGAACCTCGACGACCAGGTCGAACTGGGTACGCGCAACATCAAGATCGCCCTGCGGCGCCTGCGCAAGTTCGCCCGTGAGGGCGCGGCGGAGGAGCTGGACATCGACGGCACCATCGACCACACCGCGAAGGACGCCGGGCTGCTCAACATCCAGATGCGCCCGGAGCGGCGCAACACGGTGAAGCTGTTGCTGCTGCTGGACATCGGCGGCTCGATGGACGCCCACGTCAAGGTCTGCGAGGAGCTGTTCTCGGCCTGCAAGACCGAGTTCAAGCACCTGGAGTATTTCTACTTCCACAACTTCATCTACGAGTCGGTGTGGAAGAACAACCTGCGCCGCAGCAGCGAACGCACCGCCACCTTCGACCTGCTGCACAAGTACGGTCCGGACTACAAGGTGGTGTTCGTCGGCGACGCGGCGATGGCGCCCTACGAAATCACCCAGGCCGGCGGCAGCGTCGAGCACTGGAACGAGGAAGCCGGTTACGTCTGGATGCAGCGCTTCATGGAGAAGTACAAGAAGCTCGTCTGGATCAACCCCTATCCGAAGGACACCTGGAACTACACGGCGTCCACCGGCCTGGTCCGCGAACTGGTCAAGGAACAGATGTATCCGTTGACCCTGAGCGGCCTGGAGGAGGGCATGCGCTTCCTCTCGCGCGGTTGAGCCAACTGCCTGCGGGACCGGCGACAGGCGCGGCGGCACGCAACTTGCCTACCCTGTGTATCCCGTCCGCGCGGTAACAGCGCGGCGCGGCCACCGGTAACGATGGGCACGCCATGATCGACTCGACCTTCTCCCGCGCCACCTGGCTCAACTCGCTGCACATGTCGACCCTCACTCTCTCGCTGCTGGAGAAGGAAGGGTTCGCCCGCGAGCAACTGCTCGAAGGCAGTGGCATCACCCCCGCCGACCTGCTCGACCTGCGGCGCCTGATCAGCCCCTGGCAGGAGCAGCAGGTGTTCGCCAACGCCTGCCGGCTCAGCGACGAGCCTGCCCTCGGCCTGCGCCTGGGACTGCGCACGCGGATTTCCGCCTACGGCCTGCTCGGCTACGCGCTGCTCTCCGCGCCGACCCTCGGCGAGGCGCTGCGCATCGGCCTCAGCTATCCGGTCTTGCTCGGCACCTACTTCCACCTGTCGCTGGAAGTCGCCGACGGCCGCGCCTGGCTGGTGGCCACCGGCTACGGCGAGGACGAGGCGCTGCGGCCATTCAACACCGAGCTTTGCCTGGGCTCGCTGAAGGTCACCTGCGCCGACCTGCTCGGCCAGCCGCTGCCCTTGCTGGAAGCGGCCTTCGACTATGCCGGCGACGAGGCGATGGCGCGGGCCTACGCCGAGGGTTTCGCCTGCGAGTTGCACTTCGAACGCGAGCGCAGCGCCATCGGCTTCGCCGCCGAATGGCTGGAGCGCCCGTTGCCGCTGGCCGACCCGGTGACCCACCGGGAGATGCTGGAACAGTGCCGGCGGCAGAACATCGACCTGGCCGCGCGTCGTGCCTGGCTGGACAAGGTCCGGGCGATCCTCGCCGAGCGCTTGCAGGACCCGCCCGGCCTGGAGGAACTGGCCAGGCGCCTGAACTGTTCGTCGCGCAGCCTGCGCCGGCACCTTCAGCAGCAGCGCACCAGCTACCAGCAATTGCTCGACGAGTTGCGCTTCGCCCGCGCCAAGGAGTTGTTGCAGAGCGGCGACATGCCGATCTACCGGATCGCCGAGGAACTCGGCTTCAGCGAGACCGCCAGCCTGCGCCATGCCTTCCAGCGCTGGAGCGGCCAGCCGCCGAGCCATTTCCGCGCCTGAGCGCTCGCTCAGGCGGAGGGGCTGGTGTCGGCGTGGCGCCGTCGCCGTTCGTTCGCCACCTCACTCAGGGATTTTGCCGCGCCGTCGCCAATCCAGGCCATGAAGGCACGATCGAAGCGGAAGTCGGCGCCGCACAGCCCGACGAGGAAGCGCCGTACGTCCTGGGCGTTGCGCTAGTCGCGGCACACTGCGGTGTCGCGGGTGATGGTGTCGCCGTGCCAGCCGAAGACCATCTGTCGTTTCTCTGCGCGCGCTGGAGCGGGCAGGCCAACGATGGCCTGCCCACGGGCCGTCAGGATGCCGGCTCTTCGATCAGCCGGTCATAGGGCGGCAGGCCGCTGTATTGGCCCAGGGCTTGCTCGTAGGCGTTCTTCAGGTCGTCGGCGGCGAGGTCGTAGCCGACCAGCAACTGTTCGAGTTCAGCGGCGTTCTGCGGGTCGTCGTTCTGCAACTGCGCGTCGAGTTCGCGGGTGCGCGCGGCGACGCACTGGATCGCCACCATCAGGGTCTGGGGTTTCAGGTTCATGGTTCACTCCTAGAGCCCGCGGGCTTTTTCCCATTGGCGGCGGATGGCGTTGCGCACGAAGTTGTCCAGTTGGCCCATGAGGACCTCCCGGTACATCGGCTTGGCCGGCATGATGGTGTAGTGGGTGGCTTGCAGGCGCTTGTTGTAGCTGTCCTGCTTCACCTTAAGGTCCGGCGGGATGTCGGTGCCGTCGGGTATCACGAAGTCGCCGTCGGCGCGGCGCAGCACGCCGGCGCGGTCGAACACCGAGGTGCCGCCGGTGTCCGGGGCGTAGAGGCCGTCGCGGCCGGCGACGATGTCCGGCGCGCGGGCGGGGACGCCAGGGGTGTTGGGGCTGTCGAAGGTCGGATGCAGCAGCGGGGCGACTTCCGCAGCCTCGGCGAGTTCCTTGTCGGGACGCAGGTAGCGACCGACATCGCCGTCGTAGTTGGCCTTGAATACCGCCCGGTAGAGGGTGAGGCTGGTTTTCTCGTAGTCGTAGGACATGCGTGGACTTCCCTGTGGGTTGCGTTCGCGGCGCCGCGGGTGCGCGGCATCGCTACCGGCCACCGTCCTTGTGGCGCCATCGGCGAGCAGGATAACAGCCGTGGGCGGATCCGCCAGGGGCAGGCGACGACCGTCGCCCGGGAGGCTCAAGGCCTGGCCGCGCCGTGCAGGTAATGGCGGATGCGCACCTCCACGCCGGCGCTCTGGAAGCGCCGGGCGGCGGCCTCGACCCGCAACTCGCCGCGGGTCACCCGCTGGTGGTGGCGCAGGTGTTCCAGCCAGGATTCGTCGATGAAGAACTCCAGCCACAGGCGACGGTTGCCGCTGTCCTGGACCAGTCCCCAGGACACCGCGCCGTTGCGCCGACGCATGGCGCGCACCTCGACCATCGCCGCCTCGAATGCCGCGGCGTCCTGCGGGTCGATGTCGTACTCAAGGGTGACCATCACCGGGCCGCGTTCCTGGTCCACCTCTTCGTCGACCAGTGGTGCCGGCCAGTGCAGCGACGGCGCGAGGTCCTCGGCCTCGGTGACCGGCAGCCGGCAGCGCAGCGACGCGAACAGGCCGAGCAGCAGCGCGGCGCTGGCGCAGAGCAGGGCGAAGGTGATCGACAGGTGGCTGGCGACCAGACCCCACAGGGCGCCGCCGGCGGCCATGCTGCCGAAGAACACCAGGATGTAGACCGCCAGCGCGCGGGCGCGGACCCAGGCCGGCACGGAGGTCTGCGCGGCGACCTGCAGGCTGGAGAGCACGGCGATCCATGCCGCGCCGCTGAGCAGCATCACCGGCACCAGCAAATAGAGGTTGCGCAGCAGCGCCAGGGCCACCAGCACCAGTGCGTAGAGCACGCTGGAGAGCAGCACCAGGCGGTCGCTGCCGAGGCGTTCGCGCAGGCGCGGCAGGAACGCGGCGCCGAGCACCGCGCCGACGCCGACGCTGCCCAGCAGCAGGCCGAAGTCCATGGCGTTGCCATGCAGTTCGCCGCGCACGATCAGCGGCAGCAGCGACATGCCGGCGCTGGCGCCGAGGAAGAACGCCACCGCGCGCACCAGCACCGATTGCAGTGGCCTCGAGCTGCGGCTGTAGCGCCAGCCGGCGCGCAGGGCGCCGAACAGGCGTTCCGCCGGCAGCACCGAGGGCACGGCCTCGCGTTTCCAGGCCAGCAGCACGGCGATCACCGCGAAGAAGGAGAGGGCGTTGAGGGCGAAGGTCAGCCAGGGGCCGACCAGGCTCACCAGCACCCCGGCGATGGCCGGTCCGACCGCCCGCGCCAGGTTGACCCCGACACTGGACAGCGCCACCGCCGCCGGCAGTTCGTCCTTGCCCACCAGTTCCGGAGTGGTGGCGCTCCAGGCCGGCATCATCAGCGCGGTGCCGATGCCCATGCACAGGGTCAGGCCTAGCAGCAGCCAGACGCTGGTCAACTGGAGCAGGGTGAGGCTGGCCAGCAGGGTGGCCACCAAGGCCATCCACAATTGCACGCCGAGCAGGTAGCGGCGCTTGTCGACGATATCGGCGAGGGCGCCGGCCGGCAGGGCCAGGAAGAACATCGGCAGCGATCCGGCGACCTGCACCAGGGCCACGTTCAGCGGGCTGGCGGAGAGCGAGGTCATCAGCCAGCCGGCGCCCACCTCGTGCATCCAGGTGCCGATGTTCGAGGCGATGCTGGCCAGCCATAGCCAGCGGAAGGTGGCTTGGCGCAGGGGACTCCAGGGTGAGGCGGCGGGTGCGGTCATGGTCAGAGCGAGCCTTTGAGTGGGTATTCGACGATCAGGTAGAGGCGGTCGATGTCGTCGCCGGCCTGGGCCGCGTTGGCCCGGTGGCTGAGGTGCGAGACGTTCAGCGAGAGGTCCTTGAGCGGGCCCGAGGCGAACAGGTAGCGCAGGTCGAGGTCGCGCTCCCAGTGCTTGCCGCCGCTGCCCTGCAAGGGCCGGTAGCGGCCATCGGCGCCCAGCGGGTTGTAGGCGCCGCCGGCCGGCGCATGGCTGCCGTCGATGGCGCGGCCGCTGACGTAACGCGCCATGAAGCTCAGCCCCGGCAGGCCGAACGGGGCCAGGTCGAGGTCGTAGCGGGCCTGCCAGGAGCGTTCGCCCGGACCGTTGAAATCGGCGTACTTGATCGAGTTGGCGAGGTAGATGGAGTCACCTCCGACGAAGTCGAACGGCGTATCCCCATGGACACGCTGGTAGGCCAGGGAGAAACCCTGCGCGCCGACGCGGTACTTCAGTTGCAGGCTGTAGGCCAGGGTGTCGATCGCGCCGGCCCGGCTGCGGCCCTGGTCGCGCGTGCGATAGAGGTTGCCATCCAGGCTGAACGCGGCACGTTGCAGGTTCATGTTGAGATAGACCTGGCGCCAGACGTTGTCCAGTTGCGCGGCGAACAGCGAGCCGCTCAGGTTGTCGCTGGCCGCCAGGCTGGCGCCGGCGAAGCCGATGGCGCTGCCGGCGGTGCTCGCGCCGTAGCCGTCGAAGTCGCCATGGCCGGAGCTGGAGGCCTGTTCCTTGAAGGCGGTGAAGCGCCCGGCCTGGATCCGCACGCGGTCGAGGTCGTCGCTCTGCAGGAAGAAGCCCCTGGCGTACTGGGGTTGCAGGCGCTTGTCGCTGGTATCGAAGACCGGGGTCTCGACGGTCATCTCGCCGACCTTGAGCAGGCTCTCGCCGAGCCGCAGCTTGAGTGCGGCGCCGGCGTCGGAATACTCGCTGGCGTTATCGCCGGATGAGTCCAGCGGCAACAGGCCGGTGCCGGCATGGCCACGTCCGCCGTCGAGCTTGAAGCCGGCGAAGCCTTGGAGATCGAGGCCGAAACCGACGCGGCCGGGAGTATAGGCCGACTCCAGGTCGACGATCAGGCCGTGTGCCCATTCCTTGCGGTAGCCGCGCCCGGCGTCCGCGCGGCGATAGTCGTTGTAGAGGAAGTAGTTGCGGTTGAGCAGGCGCCACTCCAGGTAGTCGGGTGCCTTGGCTTCCTCTGTCGCGGCGTGGCACGGCGAGGTGCCGCCCAGCGCCAGGAAAAGGGCCAGGCGGCCGACCGGTCGAACGCGGATCATCGGGAAAACTCCGGGCTAGGCGGGCCGCGAAGGGCCCGCCCGGGTACGTCAGAAAGCGAAGCAGGAACAGCCGAATGCGCCCCAGAAACCCTGGAAGTCGCTCACCGGTACGTTGGAGTGGCGCGCGCGGTTGTGCTCGTGGGCGTGTACCGCGCAGGCACCGACGCACTGGTGGACCTGGGCGGTCAGCGGCGCGCCTTGCCGCCAGTGGCCGGGTACCTTGGCCACCGGCGACCAGTCCGGCAGCACCGGCGGCGCCGGCGGACCGAGCTTGTCGAACTCGGCGGCGGCATAGACGACCTTGCCGTCGACCACCGTGAGCACCGACTCGATCCACTTGATGGCCTCTTCCTCGACGCCGAAGAAGTCCGCCGACAGCGCCGCCAGGTCGGCGAGCTGGCCAACCTTGATCTGTCCTTTCTTGCCCTGCTCGCTGGAGAACCAGGCGCTGCCGTGGGTGAACAGCTGCAACGCGGTTTCCCGCGGCAGGCCCTGCGGATACAGGGCCATGCCGCCGACGGTGCGGCCGCTGACCAGCCAGTACAGCGAGGTCCAGGGGTTGTAGCTGGAGACCCGGGTGGCGTCGGTGCCGGCACCCACCGGCACGCCCTCGGCGAGCATGCGCTGGATCGGCGGCGTGGCCTCGGCGGCCTTGGCACCGTAGCGGTCGACGAAGTACTCGCCCTGGAAGGCCATGCGGTCCTGGATCGCGATGCCGCCGCCGAGTGCCCGCACCCGCTCGATGTTGCGCGGGGTGATGGTCTCGGCGTGGTCGAAGAACCAGGGCAGGCCGTTGAACGGAATGTCGCGGTCGACCTTCTCGAACACGTCGAGCATCCGCGAGATCGATTCGTCGTAGGTGGCGTGCAGGCGGAACGGCCAGCGCTGCTCCACCAGGTGGCGGACCACAGGCTCCAGCTCCTGCTCCATGGTCTGCGGCAGGTCCGGGCGCGGTTCGAGGAAGTCCTCGAAGTCGGCGGCGGAGAACACCAGCATCTCGCCGGCGCCGTTATGGCGGAAGAAATCGCTGCCCTGGCCGTACTTGACGCTGCCGGTCCAGTTCTTGAAGTCGGCGAGTTCTTCCTTCGGTTTCTGGGTGAACAGGTTGTAGGCGATGCGTACGGTGAGCTGGCCCTGGTCGGCCAGTTCGCGAATCACCTGGTAGTCGTCCGGGTAGTTCTGGAAGCCGCCGCCGGCGTCGATCGCGCTGGTCAGGCCGAGGCGGTTGAGTTCGCGCATGAACTGGCGGGTGGAGTTGACCTGGTATTCCAGCGGCAGCTTCGGTCCCTTGGCCAGGGTGGCGTAGAGAATCATCGCGTTGGGCCGGGCGATCAGCATGCCGGTGGGTTCGCCGCTGCTGTCGCGGACGATCTCGCCGCCGGGCGGGTTGGGCGTGTCCTTGGTGTAGCCGACCACGCGCAGGGCGGCGCGGTTGAGCAGGGCGCGATCGTACAGGTGGAGGACGAACACCGGGGTGTCCGGCGCGGCCTTGTTCAATTCCTCCAGGGTCGGCATGCGCTTCTCGGCGAACTGGAACTCGTTCCAGCCGCCGACCACCCGCACCCACTGGGGGCTGGGCGTGCGTTCGGCCTGGTTCTTGAGCATGCGCAAGGCGTCGGCCAGGGAGGGCACGCCTTCCCAGCGCAGCTCCAGGTTGTAGTTGAGGCCACCGCGGATCAGGTGCAGGTGCGAGTCGTTGAGACCGGGGATCACGGTGCGCTTCTGCAGGTCGATCACCTGGGTGGCGCTGCCGCGATGGAGCATCGCCTCGGCGTCGTTGCCGACGGCAAGGAACTTGCCGTCCTTGATCGCCACGGCGGTGGCGGTGGGGTTGTCGCGGTCCACGGTGTGGAAACGGCCGTTGTGCAGGATCAGGTCGGCGGTCATGGAACCTCCTGGGTTGCTTGCGGGAGAAAGGCTGGCGGCGTTGGCGAAGGGCAGGGCGGACCACAGGACTCCGGCGGCGCCCAGCACCGAACTGGTAGTGAGGAAATGGCGGCGGTCCTTGCTCGGCGGATCGTGGCTCATGGCGTGCTCCTGGCAGCGGGGCGGAATCGGTCAGCGAGGGCGGCGGCGAGAGAGGCCACCGGACAGGATAGGTGCGGCGGAAAACGTACGGGACGAAAGAGCGGTTTTCCCGAATGACGCATCCTCCTGCAAGCGCAACTTGCTGGTGGTCGATAGCAAGTAAGGCGCGAGACATGTCCTGAACTTCATGGGGGCTTTTTCTTATAGGGCGGACTGTCGATTCTGCTAGCTGGTAATCCTTCTTTTATTGTCTCTGTGTGCGCTTTTTGTATGGATGTGTCGAATATTTTGAATATCGCCGTTCAACTTTATCCAGGGCCGCAGTTCAGTGATTTATTTTCTCGAAAAGTTTGTTTTTTCCAATATTCATGCTTCATAGTCTGGCCGGCCACGGGAAATTATCTGTTGGCCCGCGTGCTGTTGTGCGCAACAGCTGGAATTCATCGTTCGTTGTCAGGAAACAATCATGAGCCACTATCTCGAAGTTCTAACTCCGCAGAACAGCCAGATCATCTTCATCGACCAGCAGCCACAGATGGCATTCGGCGTACAGTCCATCGATCGCCAGACGCTGAAGAACAACGTAGTGGGCCTGGCCAAGGCGGCGAAGGTATTCGACATCCCGGTCACCATCACCACGGTGGAAACCGACAGCTTCTCCGGCCCGACCTATCCGGAGCTGCTGGCGGTGTTCCCCGAACAGAAGATCCTCGAACGCACCTCGATGAACTCCTGGGACGACCAGAACGTGCGCGACTCGCTGGCCGCCGCGGGCCGCAAGAAGGTCGTGGTCGCCGGGCTGTGGACCGAGGTCTGCAACACCACCTTCGCCCTCTGCGCCATGCTCGAGGGCGGCTACGAGATCTACATGGTGGCCGATGCCTCGGGCGGCACCTCCAGCGACGCCCACAAGTACGCCATGGACCGCATGGTCCAGGCCGGCGTGGTACCGGTGACCTGGCAGCAGGTCCTGCTGGAGTGGCAGCGCGACTGGGCCTGCCGGGATACCTACGACGCCGTGATGGCCATCGCCAAGGAGCATTCCGGGGCCTACGGCATGGGCGTGGACTACGCCTACACCATGGTGCACAAGGCGCCCGAGCGGGTGACCCACGGCGAACGCATCGGCCCGAATCCGGCCAAGTGAATGCCGGCCGTGCCGCTCCGGTCCGCCGGGCGGCACGGCCGCGAAGGAGAACGAAGATGAAGCTCTACGTATTGTCGCTGGGCGCCGGACTGTTGGTGGGGATCGTCTACAGCCTGCTGCAGGTGCGTTCGCCGGCTCCGCCGCTGGTGGCGCTGGTGGGGTTGCTCGGCATCCTGCTCGGCGAGCAGGTCATCCCGGTCGGCAAGCAATTGCTCGGCGGTTGCGCGTTCGCCTCGGCCTGCGACAAGGCGGGTTCGGTCGGCCATGTGCTGGGGCAACTACCGGGTCGGCATCGCCTCGACCAGGCCGCTGGCCCGTCGGAAAAGGAAAAGGGTTGAGCGTTATATCATCGAGTAACAGCGCAGTAATCTGGTAGTTATCTTCGTCGGTTAGATTTCCCCGGAACGGCTCCCTCGGATTAATCTCTGGGGGAGCTTTCGTGCGTCGTTTTTCGCGTCGAGAGAAAAGTGTCACGAGATCATCAGGCGCATGGAATCAGGGGGAGTCATGACTGTTGCCATAGACAGAACAAAGGGCGACCAATCCACGCCAGGGAACATCATAAGGGGAGAGGGGTACGCCTTGATTCGCAATAGTGAGGCGACTCCCGATCCGGACAAGGTGATCCATATTCCTTGTGCCGATTCGTTTTCCGTCATCGTGCAGTTGCGCGATTTCAATTCCCATCGTCTCTGGAATGGAAACAAACTGGTTTTCGATGGCGGACATCCACGGAAAAGTATCTCCATCGCCTATCTTGGCGATGAAATAAAGTGCCAGCACCGGACAACTTACGACAATGTCCGCTTCATGTTGCCGCGCGCTTCGATAAAGGAGTTTCTCTACGAAGAAGGGCAACGCGCGTCCGCCGAGCCGGAGCGGATCATCGGTGTCGACGATCCGGTGGTCTATCACCTGGCGCTGGCGCTGCTGCCCAGCTTCGCCAGGGCGGGCGAGCGCAACGAACTGTTCATCGAGCAGGTCATGCTGGCGCTGTTGACCCACGTTCAGGATCGCTTCGCTTCGACCCAGGTCCCGGTCTGCACCGGCAAGGGCCTGGCGCCCTGGCAATTGCGCAGGGCCAAGGAGCTGATCGCCGGGCATCTGGCCGAGGGCGTGTCGGTGGCGCGCCTGGCCGAGGAGTGCGGGCTCTCGCGCAGCTATTTCACCAAGGCCTTCAAGTGCAGCACCGGTGTTTCGCCCCACGAATGGCTGATGCGCATGCGCGTCGACCGGGCCAAGGAGCTGATGCTGGGCAGCGACGAACCGCTTTCGCAGATCGGCGTCGCCTGCGGCTTTTCCGACCAGCCGCATTTCTCGCGGATCTTTCTCCGGCTGGCCGGCGCCTCGCCCTCGACCTGGCGTCGGGTCAAGCGGCAGCGCACCGACGCAGCGCTGTGAACCGCGACCGTGCGTGACGGACGGTACGGAAGCCGCCGGATGCTCGGCTAGAATGCCCTGGCTTCGGCGGTCGCCATCGGCCGCCCACTTCGCAACGGAACAGGGAATCGCAGATGAAAGCAGTACGCCAGGGTCGCGGCGTAACGGGGTTGCTCATGCTCCTGGCGCTGGCCGGGTGCAGTTCGCGGTCGGCGGAGCCGCCGCCGCCCAACCCCGACGAAGTACGGGCGAAGATCGTCCGCCTGATGCCGGCCACGGTGCGCGATCGCCAAGGGTGGGCCAGCGATATCTACGCGGCCTTTTCCGCCCAGCAGATCTACCCCAGCGACGAGAATCTCTGTGCGGTGCTGGCGGTGACCGAGCAGGAGTCCACCTACCAGGTCGACCCGCCGGTGGCCGGCCTGGGCAGGATCGCCACCCGCGAGGTCGAGCGTCGTGCCGGCAAGCTGCACGTGCCGGCGTTCCTGGTCAGCTCGGCGCTGAATATCAAGTCGCCCGATGGCCGCACCTACAGCCAGCGCCTGGCCGCGGCGCGCACGGAGAAGGAACTGAGCGAGACATTCGACGATTTCATCGCCATCGTGCCCATGGGCGGCAAGCTGTTCGGCGGCTTCAACCCGGTACACACCGGCGGGCCGATGCAGGTCAGCATCGCTTTCGCCGAGCAGCACGCGGACGGCTATCCCTATCCGCTGGACGGCAGCATCCGCCGCGAGGTGTTCAGCCGGCGCGGCGGCATGTATTTCGGCATCGCCCACCTGCTTGGCTATCCGGCGGACTACCCGGCGCCGCTGTACCGCTTCGCCGACTTCAACGCCGGCTGGTATGCCAGTCGCAACGCCGCGTTCCAGAATGCGGTGAGTCGCGTCTCGGGGATTCCGCTGGCGCTGGATGGCGATCTGATCCGCTACGGTACGCGCACGCCGGGCTCCACCGAACTGGCCGTGCGCAGCCTCGGCAAGCGCCTGGACATGAGCGACGCGGCGATCCGCCGGGCGCTGGAGCAGGGCGACAGCCCGGAGTTCGCCGACAGCGCGCTGTACCGCAAGGTCTTCGCCCTGGCCGAAAGCGCCATCGGCAAGACGCTGCCCCGCGCCGTGCTGCCGGGGATCGCCCTGGAGAGCCCGAAGATCACCCGCAAGCTGACCACCGCCTGGTTCGCCAAGCGCGTCGACGAACGCTACCAGCGTTGCATGGCGCGCGTGCGGAAACGCTGAGTCCATCGTCGCGCGGGTCGAACCTGGCGCCGCCGCGGGAGTCTGCCGTCCTGTCAGCCAAGCTCATGGAGAAGCAGCGTATGAAGACCCGATACAGCGCCGAGGCACCGGCGCGCGACGAACTGGACCGGCTCGCCGGTCCGACGCTGGTGGAGTTCGGTACCGACTGGTGCGGCCATTGCCAGGCCGCCCAGCCGCTGCTGGCGGAAGTATTCGACGACTATCCGGAGGTCGGCCACCTGAAGGTCGAGGACGGTCCCGGGCGCCGCCTGGGGCGCTCGTTCCAGGTCAAGCTGTGGCCGACCTTCGTCTTTCTTCGCGACGGCCGGGAGGTGGCGCGGGTAGTCCGCCCCGGCAGCGCCAGCGTGCTGGAAGAAGCGTTCGAGAGCCTGGTCGGCGAGGGCTGAGGACCCGGCCCGCGGGCCGGGCGGCGTTCAGGCCGGCATCGCGTGATCCACCTGTTCGCGGATCTCCTGGTAGCGCAGTTCCATCAGCTTGCGCTGCTCGCGCCGGGCCAGGGCCTGGGCGTAGCGGCGTTTCTCGATCGCGGTCTCCGGTTCCAGCGGACGCACCGCCACCGGCCGGCGCTGGTCGTCCATCGCCACCATGGTGAAGAAGCAACTGTTGGTATGGCGCACGGTGCGCTCGTGGATGTTCTCGGTCATCACCTTCACCCCGACCTCCATCGAAGTGCGCCCGGTGTAGTTCACCGAGGCGAGGAAGGTCACCAGTTCGCCGACATGGATCGGCTCGCGGAAGATCACCTGATCCACCGACAGGGTCACCACGTAGCGTCCGGCGTAGCGCTTGGCGCAGGCGAAGGCCACTTCGTCGAGTAGCTTGAGCAGCGCGCCGCCGTGGACGTTGCCGGAGAAGTTCGCCTTGTCGGGGGTCATGAGCACGCTCATGGTCAGTTGGTAGCTGCCAGGTTCCATCGTTCACCTATCACGCAAGTTGGTCACGGGCCATTGCAGTGGGCCGGCGGCCGCTCTGCGGCGGCCTCTGGCGATAGGGTAGGGAGAAACGCCGGCGCGATTAGCACCGCAGTCGACAATGGTGTTTTCCGCGAAACGGGCTTGCGGCGCCGCTCCGTATGCGCCAAGGGCTAGTCGCGGGAGCCGCCGCGTCCTTCCCGGCTGGCATCCATCCAGCGCAGCACTTCTTCGCCGAACTCCGGTGGCGCGATACGCCCCACCCGGCGTACCAGGTCGAGGATGGTCTGCTGGGCCAGCGCTTCTTCCATGCGCTTCTGCGCGGTGAGCATCACCGCGTGGATCGAGCAGGTGTTGCGGGTCGCCCAGGAAGGCGGGTTGCCTTCGAAGATCGCGCAGCGCTCGCGGACCTCGCGGCATTCGAAGATCGATTTGTCGCCGTCGATGGCGCGGACCACGTCGAGCACGCTGATTTCGTTGGCCGGCCGTGCCAGGCGGAAGCCACCGCGCACGCCTTCGGTGGCAGCCACCAGGCCGGCCTTGGCCAGGCGGGTGAAGACCTTGGCCAGCAGTTCCGGCGGCACGCCCTGCAACTCGGCGAGGGTGCGTACGCTGGACTCGCGGCTGTCGCCTTTCTCGTCGGCGAGGAACAACAGGCAGTGGATGCCGTATTCGACGCCGGCGCTATAGAGAGCCATCACTAACTCCGACAGAAATATTCGCAATATTCTGCGCGGTTTTCAGGTCGCTCACAAGGACAGGTCGTTCGCTGTCTTCCGCCTCGAAGCGCTCTATCTCCGATCCTTTTCGTATGTTTTCGACGTCTTTTCCTCTCTTTCACGGCGAGGGGCGATTGCCTCTCGGAACGCTTTTCGGGGATTGATCTTCTTAACTACGACAAATATAGTCGTAGTTACGGAGAGGCTTTTCTCCGGATATCCCGTCCTTTCCCTCCAGGAGCCCCCAATGAAACAACGTATCCTGATCGTCGGTGCCGGATTCGCCGGCATGTGGAGCGCGCTGAGCGCAGTGCGCCAGCTCGACCGCCAGGGCCGCGACGACGTCGAGGTCGCGGTGCTCGCGCCGCAGCCCGAGCTGCGCATCCGCCCGCGTTTCTACGAGCCTGACGTGCAGCGCATGGCGGCGCCGCTGGGCGAATTGTTCGCCGCGGTCGGCGTGCGTTTCGTGCAGGGCAGCGCGCAGCGCATCGACGTGGCCGGCAAGTGGGTGGAGTACCGCGATGCCGAGGGCACGCTGGCGCAACTGGACTACGACCGCCTGGTGCTGGCGGCCGGCAGCGGCGTGTGGCGTCCGGCGAGTGTCGTCGGCATCGACGCTGCCTTCGATGTCGACCAGTTGGAAGACGCCCTGCGCCTGGAGGCACACCTGCATGCCCTGCGCGACTTGCCGGATTCGCCGGCACGCAACACCGTGGTGGTCGCCGGCGGCGGCTTCACCGGCATCGAGACTGCCACCGAGATGCCGGCGCGCCTGCGGGCGATCCTCGGCGAGAAAGCGGCGCTGCGAGTGATCGTGGTCGACCGCGGCGCCGCCATCGGCGCATCGATGGGCGCGGACCTGAGCGGCTTGATCGCCGAGGCCTCGGCGGAACTGGGCGTGGAGTGGTGCCTGGGGCGTTCGGTGGCGGCGGTGGATGCCGAGGGCGTGACGCTCGACGACGGCCAGCGGATCGAGGCGAAGACCGTGGTCTGGACCGTGGGCGTGCGGGCCAGCACCCTGACCGGGCAGATTCCGGGCGAGCGCGATGCCCAGGGTCGCCTGCATGTCGACCGCAACCTCAAGGTGCTCGGTCTCGACGATGTCTACGCCACCGGCGACGTGGCCCGCGCGGCTACCGACGACCTCGGCAACCATGCCCTGATGACCTGCCAGCACGCCATCGCCCTGGGTCGCTCGGCCGGCAATAACGTGGCCGCCGACCTGCTCGGCGTCGAGCCGATTCCCTACAGCCAGGTGAAGTACGTGACCTGTCTCGACCTCGGCGGCTGGGGCGCGGTGTTCACCGAGGGCTGGGACCGCCAGGTACGGTTCGTGCGCGAGGAGGGCAAGAAGATCAAGACCGAGATCAATGGCGTGTGGATCTACCCGCCGGCGGCGGACCGCGCCGTGGCGCTGGCGGCGGCCGACCCGCTGATTCCGGTGGTGGCGTAGGGCGATTTTCCCTCACCCCAACCCTCTCCCGCAGGCGGGAGAGGATGCCGTGCAGCGTAGAGGGATGCAGCGGCGCGCGGATGCCTGGCTTCCGGTAGGGCGAATAACCGCGAAGCGGTTATCCGCCGTTGCCTCGGTTCTCTTGGGAGCGTGCGTCTTCAGCGCTGGCGTTCCACCGCCGGACGGGCGAGCAGAAGGCGCAACGAGGCCCCCAGCGTTTCGCCATGACCCAGGCCGTCGAGCGGCTGGAAGTCCAGCGTGAGCCCGGCAACCCGGCGCAGGTCATCTACCAGCCGCGCCATCGCCTGGCCCGGCTCGGCTTTCAGCGAGCCGCGCGGGCTGGCCGGTTCGGCGCTGCCGCGCCAGAGCAGGAGTTCCGCGCGCTTTCCGCGCAGGCGCTGTTCGAGCCCCGCTCGTTCGCCGAGGATCGCCCCGTCGCGCCACCACAGCGACGGGCTGGCCGCGGCGTAGCGGGCGAACTCGCCGGGACGGGTGAACAGTGCGTGGAGCACCAGCAAGCCGCCGTAGGAGTGTCCCCAGAGGGTTTGTCGCGCGGTGTCCAGGGGCGCCTGCGCCGCCACGGCCGGGCGCATGCCGTCGCGCAGCAGGTCGAGGAAGGCGTCGGCGCCACCGCTGGGCAGGCCGTTGAGCGGGTCGCGCTGATCGGCCTGGCCGGGACTCGCGGGGGTGTAGTCGAAGGTACGCCCGGCGCGGTCGATGCGCAGCGGCGTGCGGTAGCCGATGGCGACCAGCAGCGGTGCGTCGCCGTCGGCCAGGCGTCTCAGGGTTGACTCGTCGAGGGCGCCGACGGCGGCGTTGCCGTCGAGCATCCAGACCACCGGGTAGCCGGCGGCGGGCGGTGCCTGCAGCGGTCGGCCGAGCCACAGCCGGTAATGCCGCTGGCCATCGACGGAGTCCAGGTCCACGGCGCTGAAGCGATAGGGCAGGTCCTGGCGTTGCAGCAGGCTGCGGTCCATGGTCGCCTCGGGGTCCGGTTGCGCCAGCGGCGCGCCGCCGGGCAGGGCCGCCGCCAGGGCGAGGCCCAGGGCGGCGACGAGCAGGGAGGTTCTCATCAGGCTTTCTCGTTATGGCTCAGAACGACGCGGTCAGGCTGGTATAGAAGGTCCGTCCGGGCTCGTTGTAGGTCGCCGCGCCGGCCCCGTCGATGCCGACCACGCCCTGGGCATTGCCGGCGCGGAACAGGCGCTTGTCGAACAGGTTGTCGACGCCGGCGCCGAGGCTCAGGTTCTTGCTCAACCGATAGGTGCCGCCGAGGCCGGCGATGGCGTAGGGCGAGAGCTGGTCGTTGGCGCTGCCGGTGACACGGTCGCCGTGATAGTCGTATTTCTTCGGCTTCTGCTTGCCGTACCAGGTGACCGTGGCTTGCAGCGAGAGGTCGTCGGTGGCCTGCCAGTCGAGCATCGAGTTGAGGGTGTAGCGCGGCGTCACCGAGAGCACGTCGCCGGTTTCCTTGTTCTTCGATTGCAGCATGTAGGTGAAGTTGTTGCTCCACTTCAGGCCGTCGGCCAGGGGCAGGGTCAGGGTACCTTCGAGGCCCTCGACCACCGCCTTGGGCACGTTCTCCCACTGGTAGATCGCCGCGTTGGCGTAGTCGCCCTTGCCGCCGCTGGCGTGGTCGACCGGTGACAGGCCGGATTCGATCTTGTTCTTGTAGTCGTTGCGGAAGTAGGTCAGCCCCGCTACCAGGCCGTCGTGGCTGTACTCGATGCCCAGTTCCTTGTTCACGCTGGTCTCGGCCTTGAGGCCGTCGTTGCCGCGCAGGTAGCAACTGGTGCTTTGCCCGTAGCAACCCTGGCCACGGCTGTAGAGCAGGTAGTCGGGGTTCAGCTGGTACAGGTTGGGGGCCTTGTAGGCGCGGGCGATACCGGCCTTCAGGGTGACCCGCTCGGTGAGCGCGTGGGACAGGTTCAGCGATGGGCTCCAGTTGTCGCCGACGATGTCGTGGTGGTCCCAGCGCAGGCCTGGGGTGAGCATGGTGCCGGGCATCAGCTCGATGTTGTCCTCGGCGAACAGCGAGAAGATCCGCGCCGAGGAACTGCTGCTGCGGTTCTTTCCGGCGAGACCGGGGATCGAGCCGCCTTCCTCGGTGTTCTGGGTGTTGGAGCTGGGGTCGTCGAGCTTCTGCTCGGTCCACTCGCTGCCGAGGGTCAGGGTCTGCTCGTAGCCCAGGTGCAGCGGCAGGTTGACCTCGCCGTGGGCGGTCAGGTCGCGCAGGGTGGCGGTGTAGAAGCCGGCGTTGTTGGGGTCGAAGATACCTTCGGTGCCGCCGGCCAGGCCTTCGTTGATCCGGCTGTTGCGGGTCTTCTCGTACTGCAGGTAGGCCAGCGAGCTGCCGAAGTCCCATTCGCCGCGATGGGTGACCGAGTAGGTCTCGCGGTACATGCGGTTGGTCTCGTGGCCGAGCATCTGCTTCACGTAGTTGTTGCTGTTGGTGTTCTGCGTGTCGCCGGTGTAGATGTTGCCCTGGCGGCTGAAGCCGGCCTCGAACTCGAGGGTCTGCTCGGGCGTCAGGCGCCAGCTGAGCAGCCCGTCGATGTCCTTGTTGCGCACGCCTTCGCGACCGGCGGGGAGGGTGCCGGCCTGCTTGCCGGTGCGGTTGGATTCGTGGCCGGCGTTGATGTCCCAGTCGTCCGAGTCGGTCTTGGCGATGTTGCCGTAGACGCGGTAGCTGAGGTTTTCCGTGAGCGGCCCGTTGAGACCGAAGCTCATCCGTTCGCTGGCGCCTTCGGCCTTGTGTTGCGGGAAATTGCTGTAGACGCTGAGATTACCGTGGGTTTCCGCGCCGGCCTGCTTGGTGATGATGTTCACCACGCCGCCCGCCGCGCCGTTGCCGTAGCGCGCCGCCGCCGGGCCGCGGATCACTTCGATGCGCTCGACCTGGTCGGCCGGCACCCAGTTGGTGTCGCCGCGGCTGTCGCGCTCGCCGCGCCAGCCGTAGCGCACCGAGTTGCGCGAGCTGACCGGCTTGCCGTCGACCAGGATCAGGGTGTTCTCCGGGCCCATGCCGCGGATGTCGATCTGCCGGTTGTTTCCACGCTGGCCGCTGGAGCTGTTGCCGGTCAGGTTGACCCCCGGCATGGTCCGGATGATCTGCGACAGGTCGTTGCTCGGCGGTCGCTTGGCGATGTCCTCGGCGGTGATGATGGAAACCCCCGGCGCCTGCTTGGTTTCCTCCTGGGCGGTGGCGACCACGGTCTGCTCGCCCAGCTCGATGACGGAGCCGTCGCCCTGGCCGGCGGCGTGTACGGCGTTGGCGAGCAGGCAACTGGACAGCAGCAGGAAGGGAACGGCGGGAAGGGCGCGTGAGGACATCGGTGATCTCCGGGCAATGCAGCGAAATGCAAGAGATCACAAATGATATTGATTGTTATTTGATAGTAAAGCGCATTAACTTTCTAAACACTTCGCCCTCAGGCGGCCGCCGGCAGCCACAGGTGCAGGCACAATCCGGGCTTGCCGTTGCTGGCCCAGAGCCGGCCGCCCTGTAGCTCGATGGCGCGCCGGGCGATCGCCAGGCCGAGGCCGAAACCTTCGCCGGCGCTATCGTCCAGGCGCTGGTAGGGGAGGAAGATGCGTTCCAACTGGTCTTCCGCCACGCCAGGGCCCTGGTCCTGCAGGCGCAGGTGCCAGAAGTCGCCCTCGCGCTCGCCGTCGAGGCTGACCGTGCCGTCCTCGGGCGAGTGACGGATGGCGTTGCGCAGGAGGTTTTCCATGGCCTGGGCCAGGCTGTCCAGGTGTACCTCGACGCGACAGTCGACGCCCAAGCGGCAGGGTAGCCGCGCCGGGTCCCAGCCGCTTTCGAAACAGGCGTCATCGCGCAGCGCTTCCCACACCGACAGCGCCAGCACCGGCTCGGTGGGCAGTTGCGGGCGCTCGGTGTCCATCCAGGCGAGGTCGAGGGTGTCTTCCAGCAGTCGTTGCATGTCGCCGATTTCGCGATCCAGGCGCTGGCGCAACTGTTCCGGCGGTAGCTCGCTGTCGTGGGCGATGCGCAGGCGCGCCAGCGGCGTGCGCAGTTCGTGGGACAGGGTGCGCAGCAGCAGGCGCTGCTGGGCGAGACTCAGGCGCAGGCGCTCGGCCATGTGCTCCAGGGCCTGGGCCAGCTCGCCCAGTTCGTCGCGGCGGGCCGCCAGCGGTGCGGCGAGGGGAGTGCTTTCCAGTTCGTCGGCGCGCAGGGCGTCGGCGCGATCGCGCAAGCGGTTCAGCGGCACCACCAGGTGGCGATAGAGCAGCAGGCCGAGCAGGGCGGCCAGCAGGGTCGGGACTATGCCGTGGGTGACCAGGTGGGTCCAGGGGGTCAGCCCGCCGGGCAGCAGGCGCTCCGGTAACTGGATTACCAGCCGGCCCTGCTCGGGATGTCCGGGGAACTCGATGCTGACGTACGGCAGTTCGTCCTGCAGGCGCCGGCTCATCGGCCAGTCGAGCTTGCGCATGAAGGTCAGGTGGCTCGACTCCTCGGCGCTTAGCGGCGTGCTGCCGAGGCTTTCCAGGTGCGGTCCGACCAGCGCCACCCAGGTATCTTCCTTCGCCGACAGTTCCTTGCGGAAGCGTTCGGCGCCCGCGGCACCCTCGCTGCGCCAGGCATCCTCCGCCTGCCGCGCGTAGTCCGCCAGGTAGCTGCGGTCGGCCGGGGCGAGGAAGTAGGTGCTGCGCTCCACCGACAGGCCCCAGGTGTAGATCAGCCAGGTCAGCAGCAGGCAGAAGCCGACCTGCAGCAGCGCCAGTTTCCATAACAGCGGGTGCCTGCGCATCAGGGGTGTTCCGTCTCCACCAGCAGGTAGCCCTGGCCGCGTACCGCCTGGATCTGCAGGTGACGGACGGCGACCGCGGCGAGTTTGCGCCGCAGGTTGCAGACGTGCACGTCGAGACCGCGGTCGAGGCGCGTGTAGCTGCGGTGCAGCACGCTCCGGTAGAGGAACGGCTTGCTCAGCGCCTCGCCAGCGTGTTCGCGGAGCGTCGCCAGGAGGCGGTACTCGGATGGCGTCAGCCCCGCCGGAAGGCCCTGGTGGAGCACATCCTGGGCCTGGTCGTCGAACACCAGCCGGGTATCCCGCCGCTGCGCCGACGGCAGGCGGTCCAGTCGTACGCGGCGCAGCAGGGCGTCGGTGCGGGCATCCAGCTCGGCCAGGCTGAACGGCTTCGGCAGGTAGTCGTCGGCGCCGCGGGTGAAGCCGCTGATGCGATCCTGTTCGGCGCCCAGGGCCGACATCAGCATCACCGGCGTGGCCTGCTCGCGGCGCAGCGACTCCAGCAGCGCCAGGCCGTCGAGGCCGGGTAGCATGATGTCCAGCAACACCAGGTCGAACGCTTCGCGCCCGGCGGCTTCCAGTCCGTGCGAGCCATCGCCGCAGACGGTTACGCGGAAGCCGCGCCGGCGGAAATGCGCGTCGAGATCCTCGCGTAGGCGCGGGTCGTCTTCGACCAGCAGCAGGCGGGGAGATGGGATTGAAATATGAGAATGATTCACGTTCGTGAATATCTCATTTTTGCCGGGTATCGGGCAATGGGCCAATGCGCCGCAGCGTGCTCGGAGCGGAAATACTTTTCGACAAAGCCGTCGTTGCTTCGGCTTTGGTTCTGGCTTAGGGTCGGCGGGTCCGCAGGAGGCGGGCAGGAGTGTCGTGGCTATTGGCCAGCCTTTCGCGACGGCACTGGGTTGTACGATCATCTGGCGCGCTGCTGGCGCGTTGTTCGGGCCGCCCGCCGCAGGTGACTATCAAGGAAGATTCCCCATGCTGTTCTCCCAACACACCCGCCTGGTACACGTGGACTCCCCGCTGGGACCCGAGGTCCTGCAACTGCAACGGCTGGAGGGTCGCGAAGAGCTGGGCCGGCTGTTCAGCCACGAGCTCGAACTGGTCTCGAGCAATCCCGCCTTGCCTCTGGATGCCCTGTTGGGCAAGCCGATGAGCCTCGCGCTGGAACTCCCCGGCGGCAGCCGGCGGTATTTCCACGGCATCGTCGCGCGCTGTAGCCAGGGCGCCGGCGCCGGCCAGTTCGCCAGCTACCAGGTCACCCTGC